>CAXMOH010000023.1:0-3695 GCA_964194855.1 uncultured Hyphomicrobium sp. | reverse complement strand
GGCAGCACGATCACCTTCTCCTCGAACTGGCGGATCGGTCATCAGATCTACGTGGTCGACGTCGCCAGTGGGGAGGCGCGTCGGATCTCCGCGCTGACCTCCGGAGGCTGCGAGCCGCGCTTCATGCCGGACGGGCGGGTGTGCTACGTGAACCGGGGGCACATGGGCGGCTCACGGAGCACCCTCGTGGCTGTCGACCTCGAGACGGGGGAAGAGGACGTCCTCGTCGACTGGCCGGCCCTCAACTACGACCCCGCCTTCTCTCCAGACGGGTCGGAGATCGCCTTCGCCTCGAACATCACCGGGGAGTACGTGATCTACCGCCAGCGCCTGTCCGACGGGAAGGCCTGGCGCGTGACGTTCGGACCCGGTGCGGCGCGGTATCCGGACTACCGCCCCTGACCACCCCCGATTCCGCTCAACGCGCACCCGTCAACGAGGCCGGATGGACCTGGGGCTCCGTCCCGGCCACGAAGGTCTCCATGCGAACGCCCGGCGCGCCGGGCGCCCCGGGGCGGCCGCTGCCGTCTACCGGAACGAAGACGATGTTCCCCGGAATCGGGGACTCCTCCACCGGGAGATCGGCGGTCGCCGCCTTCCAGAAGTCGATCCAGATCGGCAGCGCCGCCCGGGAGCCGTCGGCGCCCCGTCCGAGGGAGTTCACCTTCGCGTCGAAGCCCACCCAGACACCGGCCGCCAGGGCCGGCTCGTACCCGATGAACCAGGCGTCGGTGTAGTCGTTGGTCGTCCCCGTCTTGCCGGCGATCGGGCGCTTCAGCCGACGGGCCCTCGTGGCGGTGCCACGCTCCACGACGCCCCGGAGCAGGCTGGTCACGATGTAGGCGGTGTCCGCGCGGATGGCGTCGCTCGCCCTGGGCCGGGTCTCCTCGATGAGGTTGCCGTCCCGGTCCTCGATCCGGTGGATCAGGAAGGGCCGCATCCTCAGGCCCTGGTTCGCGAATGTAGCGTAGGCCGCCACCATGTCCATGAGCGTGACCTCACCCGCGCCCAGCGCGATGGGGAGATAGGGGGGCATCTCGCCCGACAGCCCCAGGCGGTGGGCGTACTCGATGCCGGTGTCGAGGCCGACCGCCTGGAGCACCTTCACCGCCGGGACGTTGCGGCTCTGCTCGAGGGCGCGCCGCAGCGTGATGGGACCCATGAAGCCGTGGTCGTAGTTCTGAGGCGACCAGACCGACTGGTCCCAGGGGTTCGTGATGCTCAGCGGGGCATCGTTGAGCGTGGTGGCCGGGGTCCACCCCAGCTTCTCGAGGGCGGCGGCGTAGACGATCGGCTTGAAAGCGGAGCCCGCCTGCCTCCGAGCCTGGGTGGCTCGGTTGAACTTGCTCCGCTCGAAGTCGTACCCGCCGACCATGGCCCTGACCGCCCCCGACCGCACGTCCAGGGCCAGGAGCGCGCCTTGCACCTTGGGCTCCGGCTCCAGGCGAAGACGGGCCTCCTTGCGGCCGTCCTTGTCGGTGAGGGCCTTGATCCGGAAGGGTGCGACGGTGCCCCGGGGCAACACGTCGTCCATCCGCCCCTGCCGCGACCAGCCGATGTCGGACGGCCCGAGCCGGGCACGATACTCGCCCAGCTGGACCACCGCCGAGTTGCGGTCCGACGCCACCACCACGCCGCGCAGCACGTCCCCTTCGGCGAAGGGCCACTCCCACTCGGGGAGCCGCAGCGGGTCGGGGAGCAGCCCGTCTTCCAGGAGGCTCTCCGTGGGCTTCACGAAGCCCCGCGCCCGCTTGTCGAGCACCCGAAGACCATCGTGCAACGAGCGTACGGCGGCCTTCTGCATCCGGGGGTCGAGTGTCGTGTAGACCCGCAACCCGCCCTGGTAGATTCTCTGGCTTCCGAACTCCCGCTCCAGGTGCTTGCGCACCTCTTCGAGGAAATAGGGAGCGATGGAGGGCTGCCTCCGAGAGAGTCGCAAGTCCACCGGCTCCGCCTTCGCCTCGTCAGCCTCCTCCTGAGTGACGTATTTCTCCGCCGCCATGCGGTCCAGGACGCGATTGCGCCGAGCCATCGAGCCCTCCGGGTCCAGGATCGGGGTCCGGCGGCTGGGTCGCTGCGCGATGCCCGCCACCATGGCGGCCTCCGCCAGCGTCAGCTCACGGACTCCCTTTCCGAAGTAGAAGCGGCTCGCCGCCTCGACCCCGTAGTTGCCGTGGCCGAGGTTCACCTGGTTGCAGTAGAGCGTGAAGATCTCTTCCTTCGTGAAGTTCTTCTCGATCTGAAACGCGAGGATGATCTCCTTGATCTTCCTCTCCAGCGTCTTCTCTGGCGTCAGGAAGAGAAGACGCGTCAACTGCATCGTCAGGGTGGAGAATCCCTGTCCGAGCCGCCCCGAGCGGATGTTGGCAAGAGCCGCCGCGGGGACGCGCCAGGGGTTGATCCCGATATGCTTCCAGAAGTCCGCGTCCTCCACAGCCACGATGGCGTTTCGGAGCACGGGAGGGATGTCGCGGAAGGCGATGACCACCCTTTTCTCGATGGCAAACTCTCCCAGCACGCTGCCGTCGGCGGCAAACACCTGCGTGATGATGTTGGGCTGGAAATCCTCGAGCGAGGTGATCTCCGGGAGATCGCTCTCGACGGCGAGGAACACGCCCAGGAGACACCCGCCGAGGATCGCGCTGACGAAGAGCGCGGTCACCACGACCCGTCGCACCGTAAGGATCGGAAGGCGGATTCGGGGCGGACGCGGGGCCATCTACGGCATTATGACGCTTCTGTCACCGCCTCCGGGATCCGCCCCTCGACCGGCCCGCCGAGGACCGGCCGACGGAGCCCGAGCGGGAGGAGCCCGAGCGGGAGGAGCCCGAACGAGACACCGCACCGCGGGAGCCGCCGCTCCTGCTCCCGCCACGGCTCGACACGCTGGGTCGAGACGAGCTGCTCCGCGGTCGGCTCGAGAAGCTGCTGGAGGAGCTGCCTCGCGAGCGGCTGGAGACACCGCTTCGCGACGGGCGGGTCGACCGGCGACTCGAGAGGCTGCTCGAGGAGCTGCGTGATCGGCTGGAGACACCGCTCCGCGACGAGCGGCCCGACGGCCGGCTGAAGGTCCTCGTCCGCGAGGCGCTTGCCGATCCGCTTCCCAGGTCTCGTCTCGGGCTGCTGAACGGCAGGCTCGACACACTGCCGCTTCTGCGCGACGAGCCTCCGGAAGGCCGGGTCGACGAGGTGCCTCGCGGCCGGCTGGACGCTCCGCTGCGAGTTCGACTGCTGGGCGTTCGACCCGCGGCGCTGCTGCGTGGGCGGGCGCGGGCCGCCGAGCCCGATCGAGTCGGAGCGCCGGAGAGCGTGCCGCGGGAAGTCGAGGAGCGACGGGACGGCGACGCGGCGCGAGCGCTCGCACCGCCCCTCCCGCTGGATCCGATCCAGGACAGGCTGCTCCTCGAGGTCGACGGCGTGCCGCGACGAGACGTCGTCGTCGACCGTCGTCGCGCCTGGCCCGGGCGCCCTCGGCTGGCCGACACGGCCGCGGCCGTGGTGCCCGGTGCGTTGCGAGAGCGCGCCCGGGCAGACGAACCGGTGAGGGCACTCGTTGCAACGCCGACTCCGGAGCGACGGGTCGCGCCGGCTCTCGCACCCCGAGCGGCCGAGCTCCCGAGGCCGCCTCGAGGCATGGGGATTGCCGAGGCTCGGCCGGAGCTCCGGGACGATGCTCCCGGACGCGGGCGAGCGCT
>CAXMOH010000022.1:0-3449 GCA_964194855.1 uncultured Hyphomicrobium sp. | reverse complement strand
CCCGACGATGATCGACCAGGCCGCGATGAACAGCAGCACGGTCAGGGCTCCGGCTCCGGGCCGCGCCAGCATGATCATGCCGAAGACGACCGAGGCCAAACCGCCCAGAGCCATCCACCACTCGCCCTCGATCTCGTTGCGTAGGCGGACCGCCATGACGATGCGCAGCACGCCGGTGGCGATGGCCCAGAACGCGATGTAGAGGAGCAGGACGATCGCGGTGATCTGCGGGGCCTGGAACGTGATCACACCGAAGGCGATCCCGAGGAGCCCTTCCAGCAGCAGGAGCCACCAGTTCTCGTTGTCCTTGCGGCCGGCAAACGCGTGGAAGACGTCGAAGACGCCGTCCACGAAGACCCAGGCGGCGAAGAAGATGACCAGCGTGGCCAGCGTGAGGCCCGGCCACGCGTAGGCCATGACACCGAACGCGATGGCAAAGATCCCTCGCAGGAGCAGAACCCACCAGTACTCCGACAGGAGCTTCCCAAGCATTGACGACCTCCTTTGAGTTGTTGATGCGACCAGGTCGTACTCTATCCCACAAGGAAGGCCCGAGGAACCCGAGAACCTGCGAAGAGTTGGCTGAGCGCGCCACACGCCCCTACTCGAATGGGTACTTGAAGCCCCATTCGGCGCGGAGAGCGTCCATGGTCTTCATGATCTCCAGAGACTCGTCCAGGGACATGACCTCGCTCTCGGTCTGGCCACGTCGAATGCAGTCCATCGAGTGGGAGATCTGGAACTGGTAGCCGCTCTCGAAGGGCTTGGTCACGACATCCCTTGCGTCCGGGGTCACGATCTCGTAGGACTGGGCCTCCCAGAAGCTCGGCACACGGATCCAGGCCTTCCCGGCCACGATCTCCGCCTCGCAGGTCGTCCAGACGTCGATGGCGCTGCTCAGCGTGGCGAACGAGCCGCCGGCGTAGGTGAACAGCATCGCGGTGCGCTGGTCGACGCCGGTCTTCGTCATCGTCGCCCACGACTTGACGTTGTCGGGCTTCCCGAGGAGCCACGAGGCCAGCGAGATCGGGTAGATCCCGAGGTCGAGCAGGCCCCCGCCAGCGAGGCCGGGTTCGTGGATCCGCTTCTCGTCGGCGGGCATGGGCACGCCGAAATTCGCTTGAAGATGCGCGATCTCCCCGAACTCCCCGGAATCGAGGCGGGCCTTGAGGTCGACCCACGCCGGCAGGAAGCGGGTCCACATGGCCTCCATGAGGAAGAGGCCCTTCGCCCGAGCCACGCGGATCACCTCGGCCGCCTCGCCGGCGTTGACCGTCAAGGGCTTCTCGCACAGCACGTGCTTGCCGGCCTCCAGGGCCAGCACGGTGTTGGGACGATGGAATGGATGCGGGGTGGCGACGTAAACCGCGTCGACCTCCGGATCGGCCACGAGGTCCTCGTAGCTCCCATGACACCGGGGGACGCCGAACTCCTTCCCGAAGGCCTCAGCGGCCTCCTGCGAACGAGAGCCCACGGCCACGAGCTCCGCGTCGGGCAGGAGCTTCGTGGCCTGGGCGAACTTGTGGGCGATCCGGCCGGTGCTGATGATTCCCCAGCGAATATTCGTGCTCATGACGGTGAATCTACATCACCCTGCGCCAGGGCCGCGAGGCCCCCTGAGCTTGGCACTCGAGGGGACCGGGCCAGACCTGTCCCGGGCCCGGGATAGAATCCGCCATGGTCATCCTGAAGCTCCCCGGAGGCACCGCCCTCTCGGGGTTTCGCCTCGAGAAGCTCAACGCGCGGGTCGGGGCCGTCTGCCCGGGCCTCCACGTGAGGGCGACACAGCACTGGCACTTCGTGGAGGTCGAGCGGGAGCCCACGCCCGACGAGACGCGGACGCTGGACCGGCTGCTCCACTACGGGCCCGAGGGGCCGGAGCCGGGGGAGCTGTCGCAGCGCACCATCCTGGTGACTCCCCGGCTGGGCACCATCTCTCCCTGGTCCTCGAAGGCCAGCGACATCGCCTGCCAGTGCGGACTCTCGGTCGTCCGGCGCATCGAGCGCGGTACGGCCTTCCACCTCGCCGGGAAGACCGGCGAGATCTCGCCGGCGCTGCCCCTCCTCCACGACCGGATGACCGAGGCCGTGATGGCGTCGATCGACGAGGCGGACGAGCTCTTCCACCATTGCGAACCCAGGCCCTTCGAGGAGATCAACGTCCGGGAGCGGGGTCTCGAGGCCATCGCCGAGGCCAACCTGTCCATGGGCCTGGCACTGGCCCCCGACGAGGCCGACTACCTGCTGGAGTACTTCGAGAGGCAGGGGCGCAACCCCACCGACGTGGAGCTCACCATGTTCGCTCAGGCGAACTCGGAGCACTGCCGGCACAAGATCTTCAATGCCTCGTGGATCGTCGACGGAGAGGAGATGTCCCAGTCCCTCTTCCAGATGATCCGCGAGACCGAGAAGGCGAACCCCCAGGGGACGCTCAGCGCGTACTCGGACAACGCGGCGGTGATGGAGGGGCGGACGGTGCAGCGGTTCCTCGTCGACCCCGGAAGCGGCATCTACGTCCGTCGCCACGAGCCCACGCACGTTCTCATGAAGGTCGAGACGCACAACCATCCCACCGCCATCTCGCCCTTCTCCGGAGCGGCCACGGGCTCGGGAGGCGAGATCCGGGACGAAGGCGCCACGGGCCTGGGCTCCAGGCCCAAGGCGGGGCTGTGTGGTTTCTCCGTGTCGAGCCTGCGTCTGCCGGGCTTCGAACGGCCCTGGGAGGGGCCGGAGTGCCGCCCGGACCGGATCGCTTCGCCTCTGGCGATCATGACCGAGGGCCCCGTGGGGGCGGCGTCGTTCAACAACGAGTTCGGTCGCCCCAATCTCGGCGGATACTTCCGGACCTACGAGCAAGCGGTGGCGGGGGTCGTCCGGGGGTACCACAAGCCGATCATGATTGCCGGCGGAGTGGGCAACGTCCGCTGGGAGCACGCGCGCAAGGGCGACATCCCCCCCGGGGCGCTGCTCGTCCAGATCGGCGGCCCCGGGATGTTGATCGGGATGGGCGGCGGGTCGGCCTCGTCCATGTCCACCGGGGCCAACACCGCCGATCTCGACTTCAACTCCGTCCAGAGAGGAAACCCCGAGATCCAGCGCCGGGCTCAGGAGGTGATCGACCGCTGCTCGGCCCTGGGCGCCCAAAGCCCCATCCTCTCCATCCACGACGTGGGCGCCGGCGGGCTCTCGAACGCGCTCCCGGAGCTGGCCCACGGGGGTGGCCGAGGGGCGCGGATCGACCTGCGCGCCGCTCCGAACGAGGAGCCGGGGATGACGCCCCGGGAGGTCTGGAGCAACGAGGCGCAGGAGCGCTATGTGCTGGCGGTGGCCAAGGAGAGGCTCGACGTCTTCGAGGCCCTCTGCCAACGCGAGCGGTGTCCCTTCGCGATCGTCGGAGAGGCCACCGACGACACGCGGCTCGAGGTCCGGGACCCCCTCTTCGACAACAC
>CAXMOH010000021.1:0-5588 GCA_964194855.1 uncultured Hyphomicrobium sp. | reverse complement strand
CTCGGCATGCTCCTGAGGGGCTTCAGCGCCGCACGGCCCCTCATTCTCCCAAGCCTCGTGCCCGCAGCGCTCGTTCTCCTGACGGTGCTCTCGGCAGGACTGGCCCTCGAGACGGACGCCCGCAGGACCCTTCCCGGGAAGCCCGCGACCTGGGGTTTCGTTCCGGCCCTGGGCACCGAGAACAACCCGCGCTTCCCCTCGGCCGGCGTGGATCTCCCCCGAGAGCGCGACGGGGGCCCCCTGGCCGCGGAGGACCTGGTGGCCGCGGCGGGCCGTGGCTCGCTTTTCCTCGAGACGGTGGTCGCAAGAGATGGGACGGTCGCCGAGGTCACCGTTCTCCGAGGGGATGCGGGTGGGGCCGGACCGCTTCTCGACGCCCTTCGCCAGCAGCTCTACGAACCGAGTCGATACCGCGGGCGGCCGGTGGCGATGACCGTGTATCGCCTGATCAGCAACGAAGACGTGCGCGTGCCAAGGCTCTGAGGGAGTCGACGGCCTGCTCTGAAGAGTGATGCAGCTCCCTGGCGGCGGTGGCGACGACGGCAAGAGTGAGCCCGGTCATGGTGGCGTCGGGGGAGCGGAGGACCTTGACGTGGGGGCCGAGGGGGGACCAGGTGGACGGGTCGGTGGGGCCGAAGAGGGCGAGAGTGGGAGCGCCGACGGCAGCAGCGAGGTGGGTGACGCCGGAGTCGTTGCCCAGGTAGAGGCCGGCCTGCGAGAGCAGGGCGCCAAGGGGACGGAGGGGGAGGTCTCGAACGGGGACGACGCCCGGGAGGCCGAGGAGCGGGGAGGCCGCCTCTTCGTCTGCCGGGCCGATGACGAGGACCCAGGGCGCGGCCGGCTCATGGTGCCGCACGAAGGACGCGAACCTCTCGCCGGGCCAGCTCTTCGATGGCGATCCGCTGCCGGGATGGACGGCGAGGAAGCGCGGAGCGAGAGACGGTGCGGCTTTTCGGGCGACCTCTTTCTCTTCGGGTGAGAAGACCAGGGGCTCCGGCTCCGGGGTGGGCTCGGCCCCGAGGGCACGCACCGGACCTGCTAACCAGATCGAGGCGTGGTGTCCGGGCTTGGGGTGGGGGCTTCGGGAAAACAAACGTCCGGCGAAGGGACGGAGCGTTTCGATCAGGTCGGTGCTGTCGGTGAGGGCGAGGGTGGCGTCGGCGCGGAAGCCGTCGATGAGCGACGGGGAGTCCGCTTCTCCCGACAGGAGGCGGGCGACATCGGGACCGTCCAGGGGTGTGAGCCCGGCAACCTCGGAGGGTCCGTGGCCGACGAGGACGCCCCCCGGAACCTCCGGCGCCAGCAGGCGGACGCGGTGGCCGGCGGAACGGAGCGCGAACACCGCTCGACGGAGAAGAAGCACGTCTCCGAGCGCGCCGGCGCGCACGAGGAGCACTTCCACCACGGTCTCCTATGGCACGTCGACGCGACCGGTGGCCACGTTGCCCAGCCAGTCGGAGACCCGCAGCACGACGACGTGCGGTCCGGGGGACTCGCTCGTCTGGACGCTGAACTCGTAGGTCTCTTCGGTGGAGTCGTTGATGCCATCGACGGGATGGACCTCCTGCCATCGACCGGCGTCGAGAGAGAACTCCAGACGACGAATCCGGCTGCCGTGGTCCCGGGCGGTCGCACGGATCCGGTCCCGGGTGCCAGGGGCGAGAGAGGCACGCAGGGTGGGCGGGGAGTTGTCGACCTCGAAGGAGGCGCTGTCCTTCTCTCCGGCCAGGACGAGCGCGGGCGGGTTGTCCGGCGCGTCCGAGGCGGTCACCCTGACGAGGTAGCGGCCGTCGGGCATCGCGGTGGTGTCCCAGGCGAGCACGGGATCCGCGACGCCCCTTCGGAGGACGCGCCACTGCTCGTCGCCGAGAGCACGGTAGGCCACCTCGTAGACCAGCGCGTCGCCGTTCGAGTCCTCGGCCTTCCAGACGATGGTCTGCAGGCCCTTTCGCTGGAACTTGCGGCTGAAGGCGGTCACGGAAGGGGCCCCGGGGGCTCGGGGGCCCCTTCGCTCGTGGAGAGAGTCCGGATCGAGCCCGAGCACCTCCGGCTCGCCGGTGACCGCGATCGGCTTCTGGAAGACCTCGCCCGGGGGATGCACTGTGATGGATGTGATCCGGGGTCGCAGGTTCCTCTGGAGGTACGCGGCGGAGAGGGCCTCGACCTCGGGAGTGGCGCCGCCCTTCCCGGTCAGCGTCGCGCGAATCTGCAGGAACCGGGAGCTTTCGCTCCTGATCGGGGAGCCCCGAGCGCCCACCTCGCCCTCCGTCCAGGGCCCCCACGTCGTGTCGGGACGGGACGTGTTCCCGGACCTGCTCTCGAGCCGCACGCTCGTCCCGTCCGGGGCTCGTCCCTCCCAGCGAAGGCGCCCCCACGCCGCCACCGCTTCGGCGTCCTTCACGTCCGAGACGAAGGTGCCCTCCGATGCCGTGCTTCGAGAAAGGGCGTGAAGCCGCGCCGGGTTCGAGGTCACCAGGGCCGCAGGCTCCCCCGGGTGGGTGGAGATACCCGTGACTTGCTCGGCTGAGAGACTGGCGATGAGGGCCCAGGCACCGCTCTGGGTCACGCGATAGACCTTGCCGGAATCACCCGTGCCGACGAGAACGCCCTCCTCCGCCGCTGCGATGGCGTGGGGCACATCCTCGGCCGAGCTCCAGAGCGTCTCGACGGTGCCGTCCGGGTCGATGCGGAGGATGGCGCCTCGCGGCGTGGCGGTGGGGGTGGAGGTGGCAGCGCTGGCGACAGGGGTCGGAGTCAAAGGAGCGATTGGTGAGAAGGTCTCCGACACCGTGACCTGAGCCGTCGGAAGCGCCTGGCCCGCCGTGGGTGCGGCAGGGATGCTCGGCAACGGGGGCGCCGGGGCGCCGCCGTTGACGGCGCCGGCGTAGAGCCCGCCGTCTGCAGCGACGGCCAGCGCCTTGATCTCCGAAAACGGCGAGTCGAGAAGGACGAACACCCGACCCTCGGCGTCGATCCGATACACGACGCCTTCGGGCGAGCTGCCCGCGTAGACACGGCCGGCGTCGTCGATGGCGAGGGACAGCACATGGGCGTCGGAGGAGCTGAGAAGCGTCGTGGCCGTTCCGTCGGGCCCGACGCGGTAGACGCGGCCTTCGGCGCCGGTCGCCACGACGAGATTACCCGAGACGTCGAAGGCCAGGGCCCAGATGTAGGTCTCGGAAGGATCGAAGAAGCGTCGGGCCGCTCCGTCGCTGTCGATGGCATACACCGCGCCCTCGGGCGAGGTGGCCGCGTACACCGTCCCGTCGGATCCGACCGCCACCGCGTGCACCTCGAGCTCGTCGGCGTCGAACACCACCCGCCCCTGGGTGCCCTCCACCCGAAAGAGGCGACCGTCGTTTCCGGTGCCGACATAGAAGACACCGTCGCCGCCTCGGGCGACGCACCAGGCGGTGGGAGTCTCCGGATCGAAGAGGGTCCGCACGGCGGGTCCCAGCCGAAGGCGAGCCTCCGAATCGACCGAGAGCTTCTCGAGCTCACCCTTCAGGAAGACGGCGGTGCCCTCGAGGCGCCAGAACCGGGGGGCCGCGGCAAGCGCGGGCAACACCAGGGCCAGGACGAAGGCGGCGACGAGCGCGGCACGGCGAGTCATGACGGTCCTCATGGTCCTCCGAGGCGTTGGGGTTGGGAGCGGTCTCAGCGCTCCACGTCGATTCTGAGTCGGCGTGCCCCGGAGATCGCGTGGTCGGTGCTCAGGTGTCCGGCCCAGATGGGCGTCGTCTGCAGGGGGACGACGCTTCCGCCCTGCCCGGGCGCACGAAGCACCGAAAGAACCGATGCGGGCAGTCCGGGGAGGTACGTCCCGCCGACGATCGCGCCCTGCCCGGGCCGCGTGAGACGGGCGTAAACGCGGTTTCCCGAGCGCAGCTCGTTCAGCGCGCGGAGAAGCTGCTCCAGATCCCGGGGAACGAAGGCCTGCTGCATCTCGCGCTGCTCGAGAGCATTGAAGGTCGCTGCGTCGCCCACGAGGAGATCGTAGGTGCCCGGCGGTGCGCTCGCCGGAATGGGCAGTGGCAGCGCGTGTGTCACGAAGCCGCCGCGATGGGTCCGGAGAAGGACCTTCACGCTCCCGGTTGTGCCCGGCTTGAGCCGTCTCCCGTGGTCCGCCCAGGCCCGGACGATGGTGGCGCTGCGGTTTTCTTCCTCCGCCACCACCGCGATGTCGATCGCCTCGACCGCGACGTGCTGGAAATCGTTGGCGGCCAGGAGCGCCAGGGGGCCGGCCAGGAGGGCCGCGGCCCTCTGCGCCGGCTGGGCCGCAGCAAAGAGGTCCCGCACCCGGATCTCTCGCCCGCCCTCGAGGGTGAGTCGAGCGTCGAGGCGGAGGGTCGTGGTGCCGAAGGCACGCTCGTGTCCCTGGAGGACCGAGAGCACCGACACGTAGGCGAGCATGGGAGTGAACAGCTCGTCCTTGACGAGACGGAAGCGGAACGTCCTCTCGCCGCTCCGTGGCGAGCGGAGGGTCACCCGTGTGTCGATCATCGGCGGAGGCGACCCCAGTCGGCCGGCAATCGCCGTCGTCCGGTCTTGCTCGACCGTCCCGATCGACTCGCCCACCGCCGCGATCTTCCATGAGCGCTGGACGCTGGGGAAGACCGAGTAGACGTACGCCGTCTTCATGGGGAACCGGATGGGTCCGAGGTTGTAGAACGGGTGACCGAAGGCGTACACGCGGCCCTGGTCGATGTGGGTGATGGTTCCCGTGGCGGAGAGCTCCAGGTCGCCCTCGATGAGCGAGACGCCCACCGCGGCTCCGGGCTCCACGTCGGGGAGAGGCCCGAGCGCGTCCGAGCTCGCGGCTCCCGATCCGAGAACCGGGGTGAAGCCCATGGACGAGAACAGATCCCTCGCCCACTCGAAGGTCGCGGGGTCGAATCCGGAGAAAACGAGGGGGACGGCCAGGGGAGTGAGCGCCGCGCCGGCGAGGCGTGACGGGAGAGCCTCGCCACGGAAGGCCCCCGGCACGATCGCCCGACGCGGTCGCGCGAAGATGGCGGCGACGGCCTCGCGGTCGAGAGGTGCGGCGAGCCCTCCGGGGCCGAGGGCTTGAGGGAAACGGGCCGAGGCGGCCCGGGGTGTCTGGACGCGGGTGGCTTCGAGCATCTCGGCGATCGGCGTGATCCCCGCGATGGCCTCCTTGCCGAAGGGGAACGCGTACGCCACGGCGCCCACGAGCTTGCCGTCGATGAAGACCGGGCTGCCGCTCATGCCCGCGATGACGCCGGTCTCGGCCAGGGGCCCGCCTTCCAGCCGGGCCAGGATCATGCTCTGCTTCGGGCCGATGGCGTTGTCGAGCACGCCCAGGATCCGAACGTCGAACTCGTCGATCCGGGCCCCTTCGAAGACCGTCCGACCGGTGCCCTTCATGCCGGGGCGGACTTGATCGACGCTCAGCAGCTCGCCTGCCCCCGCGCTCGCACACGCGAGGGGGATCGCGAGAACGACGCTCGAGAGCCAGCGATGACGCATACCCGACCATGTTAGGTGCCGCCTCGGGGGAGCGTCAATCGGGCCTGGCCGCGTCTTGACCCAATCGGGGGCCCGCCGGTACGATCCGTCGGTTGGGC
>CAXMOH010000020.1:0-18090 GCA_964194855.1 uncultured Hyphomicrobium sp. | reverse complement strand
CGTCCTCGCCTTCTCTCGCGCGCTCGGGGAGTTCGGCGCGACCATCATGATCGCGGGGAACATCCCGGGTCGGACCCAGACCCTGGCCCTCGCGATCTTCCACGACGTGCAGGTCGGACGGGACGACCGGGCCGTCGGTCTTGCGGCGGTGACCGTCGGCCTCGCCTTCGCCGCTCTGTGGACGACGGAGTGGATCGCGGTCCGCCGTCGGCACCGGCGGGACGGGACATGACCGCGCCGGCCGTCGAGATCGACCTCACCCTCAGCGCCCCCGGGTTCGTCCTGCGCGTCGCGACGCGGATCCCGAACGGGGTGACCGCCGTCATGGGTCCCTCGGGTGCCGGAAAGACATCGCTGCTCGAGGCCGTCGCCGGTCTGCGTCGCGGCGTACGAGGTCGCCTCGTCCTCGGGAGCCAGGTTGCGCTCGACACGGCCCGCGGGATCGACCTGGCCCCGGAGCGGCGCCGTGTGGGCTACGTGCCCCAGGACGCGGGGCTCTTTCCTCACCTGAGCGTCCTGGGCAACGTCCGCTTTGGCGCACGAGCGGACGCGGCGGCGGTCGACGCCGCGATAGACACTCTCGAGATCCGCCCGCTTCTGGCTCGGAGCACGCTTGCACTCTCGGGCGGAGAGCGGCAGAGGGTGGCACTCGCCCGGGCCCTCGCCACCCAGCCCCGCCTCCTTCTCCTCGACGAGCCCATGGCCGCCCTCGACCCGGGTCTGCGCGATCGGGTGCTGCCCTGGCTGCTGCGCGTGCGAGACGAGTGGGCGCTGCCGTGCCTCTACGTCACGCACAACGTGGGCGAGGCGCTGGCGGTCGCGTCACACATGGTGGTCCTCGAGAACGGCGGCCTCGAGGCCGAGGGCGACCCGCGATCGCTCCTGTCGGCGCCGGTCGTCGTGGGGGAGGCGCGGGCCGGCATCGAGAACATCCTGTCCGCGCGGATTGTGGCTCACGACGCCACGGGGGGCACGACCCGCGTGCGGACCGACGCCGGCCTGGACGTGTCGGTCACCCTCGCCGCGGATCGGCCCGTTGGCGCGCCGGTCACGCTGGCCGTGCGTGCCGAGGACATCCTCGTCTGCGGCGCGCCGGTCGAGGAGATCTCCGCTCGGAATGTCTATCCCGCCAGCATCGTTCTGCTCGAGCGCACGGGCCCCGACGTGACTCTCCGGGGATCCCTCGGGCAAGACCGGGGCGAGCTGCTGGCCCGCGTCACCCCTGCAGCGGTAGCGGCCCTGAACCTCGCGGTCGGCAAGGCGGTGTGGCTCGCCATCAAGAGCCACTCGATTCGCCTGGGCTAGCAGCCCGTGGTGAAAGTCAGACCGCGTCGAGGCCGGATCTTTTCCGCCAGCTCTGCGTTGCCGAACCTTGGAATACTCCCGGTATTCCTGCGGTTCGGCGCCTTGATCTGACGAAAAATCTCTCCGCGAGCCGGGGGCGGCAATGAAACGGGCGGCCGCGCCCCCGGGGTGTCCCCTCGCGAACGCGGCCGCGCGCCGTCGACCCCTAGGCTAGTAGTTGCAGTCCACCTTCACCTTGGTGGCTTTCACTGCCCCCCCGGGTTTCTTCCAGCCTTCGACGTAGGCCTTGTCGCCGACCTTGATGTCTTTGGGGTTGAGAGAGGTGCCGTCCGACCACTTGAACTTCGTGCCCTTGTTCGTCCTCACGTGACGCCCCGCCACGATCAGCGTCGGGTAGGAGCCATTGGAACTCGCGTGGGCTCCAAGCGCGCCGAACCCCACGGACTGCACGGTTCCCTTGAACGCCGTGAACTCATCCTCTTGGGCGGTGGTGAGAGCCTTGATCTCGTCGGCGACCAGCACGCCGTCGCCCCCGAGGGTGCCCCACACCTTCACCTTCTCGCCCAGCTCGAGCCGGTCCAGCTCGATGCGGCGGTGGCCCCGCCACACCTTGCTCACGTGGCTCGCGTCGACCGGCTGCCCGGCGACGACGAGATGAGCGCCCGAGACCGACTCGAGGACTCCCGTGAGCTTCGTGTCCTTCGACGGGGCGGTGGACGTGGGTCCCGAAACGGTGGCCGTCCCTCCCGAGATGTGGACCTGGAGGCTCAGCACCTGACCGTCCAGCAGGCCCGAGACCGTCAGGCGTGCCGTCGGTCCGGTTCCCTCGAAGATGAGCGTGATCGTGCCCGCGGGCACGCCGGACAGGATGAACTCTCCCTCCTCGTCCACGGCCGCCAGGAGCCCGGTGCCGTCGACTCGTACGGTCCAGCCGGAGCCGCCGGAGAGTGACGAGACGCCATCGGACGAGAGGGCAGAAACGCCACCGGCGACCAACGTGCCTTGAACCACTGCGGATCCCGACGTCGCCGGAGCGGCGTCCTCGGGCCCCGTGACTCCATTGGGTCCTCCGCAACCTGCCGCTGCCAGCACGAGAGCCAGCCCGGCCACCAGTGCCCTGGTCCGCAAGTACAGTGAGACTCGATCGCAACGCATGAGAAGGCCTCCTTCCAGGGGGCCTGGGTCCCGTCGGGGGACGCCAGGCCCGCACACCTCTGGTTTCCTGGCGGCTCGGCTGGCCCCGAAGGGGATTCGGGAGGCCCCGTGGCTCTGCGTCCCCGAGTTGCCCCGGGTTTGCTCTGAGCAGGAGGTCGTCTCGGGCCCGTGGCCCGATTGATCCCAAGCTAGAGGAGGTGAGCCACCGCGTCCGTGAGACGCGTCACTCGCGAGACGTCGACTGTGCTCCTGCGCACACGCCCACTGCACACTCCGCGGATAGCGACGCTCTAAGCATCACCGCGTTGTGAGCAGGGTCACTCCCTGTCACTCTCTCGCGGAGCGGTCGTCCCTGGCGCTGTTGAGAGCCCAGTCGTACTCGGTCTTCTCGAGACGGAAGCGACCGGACTCGAGCAGCGCCTTCTCCGGCCCATCGGGCCAGTACCGCCCGAGGAACCGCCCGAGGGCCTGGTCGTTTCCACCGAAGTCGTCCTGGTACCAGACGAGTATCGGGCTCACCCAGACGGTCTCCTTGGCCGTGTCGACGCTGTTCTTCTCTGGCGAGCGCCGGAGAAAGAGCCGGGCCTGGTCCTCGAGCTGCTCCTCGAGGAGCGTACCGGTGTAGGCCTCGCTCCTGAGAGGCGGACACCCGAGGGCCGCGCAGACCAGAGCGAAGTGGATGCGGGGCTCGTCGAACTGTTTTCGGATGACCTGGTGCTCCACGTCGTCCAGACTCAGCGTTCGACCGGCGGCTCGGACGATCTCCTCTGACCACGGACCCTTGAGCTGAAGAAACCCCAGGGTCTTGTTGATGTTCCGGATCGACTCGCGCTCCTCGTGGGCGTTGACCAGCTGGATGGTGTAGGCGTTGTACACGTTGATCCAGAACGCCAGCCGGTCGGCCTCCGACAGCCCGTCCAGATTCGCCGTGGCGAGCTGCTCCAGGTAGCGGCCGAACTCTTCGGAGCTGGCGAATGCGTCGTAGTCGACCAGGCCCTGATCGACGTTCTGGCGAAGGAGGGCGTCGAAGGCGGCATGTTCCAGGGGCGGGGTGCTCCCGGAGGCGACTGTCGCGAGAAGCGCGCCGAAGAGCGCGCCGAACGGCGTTCCATTGAGGGGTATGGTCATGCTCGTGCCTCTTGTCCCATTGTGCCAGAAGGCCGACTGGACATTGGCTCAATCTCCGCTAGACTCGCCAACGTGCTCAGGGTTCTGGTGATCGGCCCGGAGAGTCTGTCCGGAGAGCTCGGCCCCACCGTCCTGGGCCGACCCGACATCGAGCGGCAGCACCAGCCCGACGTCGATGCGGCGGTGGATACCGCCGAGGAGTTGCGGCCGCACATGGTCGTGATCGATCTGCCCGTCGACGCGGCCGTCGACGCGGTCCGGCGCCTCCGGGACAACAGCTCGACGCGCCACACCGCCATCGTCTGGCTAAACCGCGCCGACACCGCCGACCTGGAGAGCAAGCTCACGGACGCGGGGGCCAACGCTGCAATCTCGGTCCCGATCGATCCGTTCCTGTGGGACCGCCGTCTCGAAGAGCTGCTCAGCGTGCCCGCGCGGCGCACCCAGCGCATCCAGGTCCACCTCCGGGACTGGTCGAGCTTCATCAGCGGTGAGGACGAGGCGGAGGGGGTCGTTCTGAACATTGGCCCCCGCGGCGTGCTCCTCGAGACAGACCGCGAGATCGAGCTCGGAGCCAAGGTGGGCCTTCGTTTTCGGCTGCCGGGGCAGGACGACGACACCGCCGCCGTCGGGGAGGTGGTGCGCATCGAGGACGGGGAGGGCGCGGTCTGGCGGGTCGGGGTCGAGTTCCTGATCTACCGGGGGGACGCACGCGCGCGCATTGCCGAGTTCGTCGACGCCGAGCCCGCGCCCGAGCGACCGGGAGCCCGGACGACGGACCTCCCGCTGAGGGTGCGTCCCTTCGACGAAGGCATGGAATGGGAGGAGGAGCTTCGAGCCAGCGAGCTGCGCAAGGCCCTCATCCTCGATTCCGCCCGCGACTGCATCATCACCGTCGACCACGAGGGGCACATCCTGGAGTTCAACTCGGCGGCGCGCCGCGCGTTCGGGTACAGCCGGTCGGAGATCCTCGGCCGGGCGTTGGCCGACACCGTCGTTCCGCCGGCTCTTCGAGACGACCTGCGCCGGTCCCTGCGCGACTTCGTGCTCACCGGAGACAACCCCGACCTCGGGCGCCAGCGGGAAACGACGGCAATGCGCGCGGACGGGACGACGTTCCCCGTCGAGGTCGAAGTGGTCCCCGCCTTCGTGAAGGGACGGGTGCTCCTCACCGCCTACATCCGGGACCTCACGGCAAAGCACCGGGCTCAGCGCCTCGAAGAGGTGCGCCATCGCGTGACACAGGTGCTGACCGAGTCGCTGTCGATCGCCGAGGCGGGCCCCCCGCTGCTCGCAGCCCTGGCCAGTGGACTCGACTGCGAGGAGGCGCGCCTGTGGCTGGTGGAGGGTGATCCGATTCACCTGACGCTTGCCGGAAGCGCCATGGGGGCCGGCACCGCTCCCCGGGCCGACAGGCCGGACGAGACCGTGGCCCGACAGGTCGCGGAGAGTGGTCAGCCCGTCTGGATCGAGGGCTCCGCCTCACCCCCCGTGGGTTCGGCGCTCGGGGTGCCGGTGCGCGGGAGCGGCCACCTGCTCGGAGTGCTCGAGGCGCAGAGCACCTCGCCCCGTCCGCGGGACGAGCAGTGGGTCGCGACCGTGTCCGACATCGGGAGCCAGGTGGCTCTCTTCTTGAAGCGGCAGACGGCAGAGGCCGACCTTCAACGACTCGCCCGCTACGATAGCCTGACCGGCCTGCCCAACCGGTCCTTCTTCCTCAACACCCTGGAGCGCACCCTGTCCCGGGCGACCCGGCGAGAGTCACGCGCCGCCCTCATCTTTCTCGACCTCGATGGCTTCAAGGCCGTCAACGATCGGCTCGGGCACGCCGCCGGTGACGCCGTGTTGCAAGGCGTCGCGGACCGGCTCCGTGCCGGCACCCGCACCACCGACCTCGTGGCCCGCATCGGGGGAGACGAGTTCACCGTGCTGGTGCAGGACCTGGCCCGGGCAGACGACGCTGCCCTGGTGGCCCGCGGTCTGCTCGATCGCCTGGTCAAGCCCTTGAATTTCGGCGAGGAGGAGATCTCCCTCAGCGCGAGTGCGGGAATCAGCGTGTTCCCCGACGACGGGACGGACGCCAAGGCGCTCCTCCGTCACGCCGACCTCGCGATGTACCGCGCAAAGAACGAGGGCAAGAACGACTATCGCTTCTTCATAACGGAGATGAGCGATCGGGCGCGGGAGCGCATGGCCCTCCTGGATGGCCTGCGTTCGGCTCTCGAGCGCGACGAGTTCGGTGTGATGTATCAGCCCATCGTTCGCCGCGAGGGCCCCCCGGGGCTCGAGGCGCTGCTCCGCTGGCGACACCCGGAGCTCGGGGTGGTGACCCCTTCCGGCTTCATCGCCCAGGCCGAGCAGAGCGGGCTCATCCTTCCCATCGGGGCTCGCACGCTGAAGGTCGCGACGCGGTTCGCGGCGTCCCTCCCCGGCGACGGCCGCCTCGTCGTCAATCTCTCGGAGCGTCAGTTCATGCAGCCCGACCTCGTCACCGAGGTGGAGAAGGCGCTCAGGGCCAGCCACCTGCCCGCCTCCCGGCTGGAGCTGGACCTGTCCGAGGCCACGGTCATGACCGGGAGCCCCGAGGTGAAGGAGCGGCTGCAGCGGCTGCGAGGCCTCGGCATCGAGCTGGCCCTCGACAACTTCGGGACGGGTTTCTTCTCAATTGCGCGGATCCGCGAGCTGGGCTTCCATTGCCTGAAGATCGATCGCTCGCTCGTCGCCGGACTGCCCGACCACGCGGAGCACGCTGCGCAGGTCGAGGCCATCCTCGTGCTGGCTCGAAGCCTCGGCCTCGACGTGATCGGAGAGGGCGTGGAGACCGAGGCGGAGAGGAGCTTTCTCGAGGACCATGGGTGCACGGGCCTCCAGGGCTTCCTCCTCAGCCCGCCCCTCGAGGCCGACGACGCGAGGGCGTTCATCGGGGAGCGGGTCGGTAAGGAGAGTTAGAGGGCTTCGACGATCCGTCGCAGCTCCGCGTCGTGTGACTCGAGAGACTCCACGAGCCGAACCTGGGTGCGTGCCCGGTCCAGGTTGTGCCCCGGGCGCGTGACGCGGTAGTACGGGTCCCCTTCCAGGTGATCGGTCAGGAAGCGCGCGGCCTGCTCCAGCGTGATCACCAGGGCGCCGGTGGGGAGGAGGCTCCGCTCGAGCCGGGAGAGGCTGGGGCCCGCGGCCTCCGAGAAGCCCCGGGCCAGGGCTTCGAAGACCGGAACGCGCGCGCTGACCCTCGACGGGTCGGGCTCATCCTCCGCGGCGTCGCTGACCATCGACCGAACCATGTCTCCGAAGTCGTGGAGTGCCAGTCCGGGCATCACCGTGTCCAGGTCCACCACGCAGAGGGGCTCTCCGGTCTCCGTGTCGAACAGGACGTTGGCGATCTTGGCATCGTTGTGCGTCGGCCTCAGCCTGAGCTCTCCGGCGGCCACACGGTCGTCGAGAGCCCGACCGAGTGTGCGGCGGTCGAGCAGCGCCTCGATCTCCGGGCCGGCGTCCGTGACGCGGCCCGCGGTGTCGGCGGCGACGGCTCGCTCCAACGCGGCCAGCCGCGCCGGGGTGTCGTGGAAGCCGGGTATGGTCTCGTGAAGCGGCGGGTCGGGAAGGTCCGCGAGCTGGAGCAGGAAGCGACCAAAGGCCCGCGCCGCCGCCCCGGCCTCCTCCGCGGTCTCCGCGAGCTCCGTGGACCGCGTGCCCTCGACCCAGACGAGCAGTCGCCACACCTCGCCGTCGGGCTCGCTGTGGTGGGTGGCCCCGTCCCGCGTGCGGACGAAGGAGAGCACCCGGCGCTCGGGCTCTGGTACGGACTCCCGTGCCACGTGGGCAGCCACGTGATCGGTGAGCCGCACCATGTTCTGCATGACTTGCTCGGGCTTTCGAAAAACGAAGCGGTTGATGTGCTGGAGCAGAAACCGCCGTTGCCCGCCTGCGCCGTCCCAGACGGCCACCCACGAGTCGTTGATGTGGCCCCCGGGCTGGGGCTCGAGCGAGACCAGGCGACCCTCGACTGCGAAGGCGTTGGCGACCCGGGTTGCGGTGGAGCTCAAGGCCTGGTGCTCACGTCCAGAGATCCCGTGGGTACTCGCCTCGTGCGGTCAGCTCTTCGAGGCGCGAGACGAGGCGCGGGCGGTCCTCGGGGTGGGTGAGCCCTGCCCACGGCCCTCCACCGGGAAGCACACGGACGCGGGCGGCGGCGGTGTCGATCAGGGGCTGCACGACCTCGGGGATGAACAGCTCGGCCGTCATGCTCCCGCCGTGCGTGGCCAGGAACCGGTCGAACGACGACTCGAAGGTCTCCAGCACGTCGGCGCCAAACCCCCAGAAGTTGAGCGAGACCGGTGTGTCGCCCGGGACACGGGCGAAGCCCTCGCCGTCGGGGTGCCGGGCGTCGGCGCCGTCGGGATCGATCCGCAGCACCTCCCTGACCTCGCGGAGGAAGCCGCCCTCGTCGACGCGGCACAGCCCCCGGTTCACCGTTCCGGCCGGGCTCAGTGTGGACCGCAGCTCGAAGCCGACGAGGGCGTGCTCTCGCTCCGGACGGGGGCCGGCGAACCAGCCCGACAGGATGCGATACGAGCCGGCTCCGTAGAAGTCATCGGCATTCAGGACCGCGAACGGCCCTTGGAGGTGGGGCGCAGCTGCCAGCAAGGCGTGGCCCGTGCCCCAGGGTTTGCTGCGTCCAGGAGGTGGCCGGAAGCCCGGGGGAAGCGCCGCATCCTGCACGGCGTAGTCCACCCGAACGTGACGCGCGATCCGGTCCCCGGCGGCGCTCCGCACAGCCGACTCGTTCTCGGAGCGCACCACGAGCACCACGTGATCCCAGCCCACCCGCCGGGCGTCGAACGCCGCGTAGTCGATCAACGTGGCGCCGCCCGGGCCCACTGGGTCGATCTGCTTCGGGCCGCCGTAGCGGCTCCCCAGGCCGGCGGCGAGGAGGACGAGCGTCGGCGTCATCGAGGGTGAATCTTAACAGTCGACCGGGCTTGCCGTGAGCGGAACGAAGAGGAGAGCTAGGCTTCGAGGGTGGCCGTGCCGGCGTGGGCCAGGGGCACGACCCAGGTTCCTTCGGTCTCGCGCACGGCCCCGGTCGGCACCATCACGACGTCCCAGCTGCCGCAGCGCGGGCAGGCCACCGCGAGGGGGATCTGCACGTCGTAGTAGGACCGATGGCAGACGACCGCAAAGGGCTTCCGGCAGGCCGGGTTGTGGCAGCGGTGGCGGTCCTGGGTCGCTTCGTTCATCTTGCTTGGATGTGAGAGCAAGGTGCGTACCGCCTTCGACCCCGCCGTGGAAATCGCCCATGCCAGGACGGGCTAACCTCCCTATGAACAAGTGTTTGAGGAGAAACCGACTTTCGTGTTCGGGATGCCTCACGCGAGGGCTCGAACGCCCGCCGTCATGATTCCGGACGGGGTGGAGCGCGCCTACTGGCCCCTTGACTGCCGTCCGAGGCCCGTGCCCGGGGCCTCGCGTCGAGTCTCGCCGGGGTTACGTGCCGCCGGCGAAAGACGGCAGCGCCAGGCTTCTCATCGTGTGGAGTCCCGGAGGGGCCGCGAGAACCCTGGGAATCGTGTTGACGGTGATGGATGTGGTGGACACGTCGCCATGGTAGCCGCCCAGTGCCTTGACGAAGAGCGGAGGCGATCCCTCGATCTGCACCGAGTCGTAGCTTTCTGCGGCGCCCAGGTAGGCCTCCATGTGGAGGGTGATGACCGCCCTGCCATCGCTGTAGCCAACCCCGTCCTGGATGATGCCGCAAACTCGGCCGGCGTCCACCGTCAGAAACCGGCTCTCCACAGCCGTCTCCGCGATCATCGGATGGATCTCGTCGGTGACGCGCCCGATCTTCCAGCCCATTGCGTCACCGATCATGGCCACGGACTCGGCGAGCCCCACGTGCCGAACCGTTCCGGCCTTCACCCGCTCGGCGAACTCGTCGACGGTCAGCCCCGCGCCGATCTTCCGCTGAAACGGGAGCCTGCGGATGCGCGCATCCTGGACGCGCTCGACGCGGATCGCGTCGACCCGCTCGCACACCGCGGTGAGGGCGATCGGCAGGGCGTCCATGGCGAAGCCGGGGTTGACACCGGTGCCCACCACCGCCACCTTCGCTTTCCTCGCAGCGGCGTCGATCTTGCGAGCCAGGGCCCGGTTCGAGAAGTAGGGGTACGAGAGCTCCTCGGTGGTGGAGACGATGGGCACCTTGCGTTTGACGATCGTTTCCATGAGCGGCCAGACATTCTTGAGCGACGAGCTCGTGCACACGACGGCGACGTCCGGCCTGGCCTTGCGGATGGCGGCCACCGGGTCTTCACCCACCGTGACTCTCGTCCTCTTGCCCAGATCCACGACGTCGGCGAGATCCCTGCCCACCTTGGCGGGGTCGACGTCCACCGCGGCGACGAGCTTGAAGTTCCGGCGTGCGTTCAGCTGGCGGGCGACTCCTGCCCCGATGGGGCCGAGGCCTACGAGCATGACTCGAGTCGGCATGGTGACTGGCTCCTTGCGCTACTGGATGTGCTTGATCAGGATGACCTCGTTGCCCCGCTCGCTGTGGATCATCTCGTCGACGATCTTCCGGGCGAGCAGGAGGCCGAAGCCGCCGGCCCGCAGGCCGAGCTCGGCGCGCCGTTCGGCGTGGGCGAGAAGATCCCCTTCCTCGTCCGTCGGGGCGGCGTGGGGGACCCGGGTCGGGTCGAAGCCCGGGCCGGGATCCTTGACGTAGTACACGATGGTGCGCTGCGTGCGCACCGCCGAGACCTCGACGACCTGCTCCGGGTCGAACTCTCCCCCGTGCTCCATGGCGTTCACGAGAATCTCCCGGAAGGCCGCCATCAACTCGTCGCGGCCGGGCTCTGGGATGTCCCTTCCCAGCTCCGAGAGGAAGCGCACGAGCCGCTCCACGGTGAGCAGGCCGCAGTTGACCCGGACCGAGATCCAGTCGGGCTTCGCCGAGACCACCTCGATGCCCTCGTGCCACTCTCTCGCCGCCACCGCCCGCCTGGCCATGTCCGTGATCTCGGGCAGATCGTAGGGCGCGGAGAAAAGGGCGAACACACGAGAGCGAAGCGCGGCGATCACCTCTTCCGCCGCCACACCCTCGGTCAGAACGATGGGCCGCACGCCGGGGCGCGCGAGTCGTGCCTCCTCCAGGAAGACGAGGTCGGCCTGAACGGGCGTCTTCGGGTTGGAGAAGACGACGTCGTATCCACGGATGCGGATCCGGCGCAGGGCGTCGGCGTCGTTCGCAGCGATCTCGACCAGGCTCCCTTCCAGGAGCGGTGAGGAGCCTAGGGCCTCCGCCAGGTCCTGGGGCGGGTCGATGAGAAGCAGACGGGTCATTGCGGGTCCTGGGCTCGCGGGCAGAGCCTGTGGCTATTGTAATGCGACCCCGAAGTCGACCAGAATCCCGAAAAAGGAGGGTCCCATGAAGAGGCGTGATTTCGTGACCGGGGCGGCTGGGACGGGGGCCGCGCTGTCTCTCTTTCCTGCCGGCCTCGCAGGCCTCGAGCGGGAGATGCCGCCGAGCGGCCTTGAGCGGCGGACTCTCGGGCGGACCGGTGAATCGTTGTCGGTCATCGGTCTTGGCGGGGTCGTGGTCGACGGCGTGACTCCCGAGGAAGCCGCTCGCTCGGTGGCGTTCGCCATCGATGCCGGCATCAACTATTTCGACGTGGCTCCCACGTACGGCAACGCGGAGGACATGCTCGGCCCGGCTCTCGAGCCCTACCGCGAGGACGTCTTCCTCGCCTGCAAGACCCAGGAGCGGACCCGGGACGGCGCCCTGGCCGAGCTGGACCGTTCCCTGACCAGGATGCGGACCGACCGCTTCGACCTCTACCAGCATCATGCCGTGACGAAGATCGCGGACGTGGAGACGATCCTCGGTCCGGGTGGCGCCATGGAGGGCTTCGAGGTGGCCAGAAAGGCCGGCAAGGTCCGGTTCGTGGGCTTCTCGGCGCATTCGGTCGAGGCGGCGCTGGCCCTCATCGACGGCTACGACTTCGACTCCATCCTGTTTCCGGTCAACTTCGCCACGTGGACGGCTGGCGACTTCGGCCCGCAAGTCCTCGCCAAAGCGAAGGCGAAGGGCATGGGCATCCTGTGCCTGAAGGCGCTCGCAAGAGGCCCCTGGCCCGAGGGAGCGCAGAAGCGGTACGAGAAGTGCTGGTACGAGCCGCTCGACCAGCCCGCGGAGGCCGCTTTGGCGTTGCGCTTCACCCTCTCCCACGCCGTGACGGCGGCCATTCCGCCGGGAGACCCGGGCCTGTTCAGGATGGCGGTGAAGCTCGCGAAGGGCTTCACACCGGTGACGCCCGAAGAGGAGGCCGCGCTGAAGGCGAAGGCCGCGGCGGGGACGCCGCTCTTCCGCTACCCAAGCCCGGCGGCCTGAGCTCGTAGCCCGGATTATTCACCAGATTTCGTCGCGAGAGGCGTGAGACGCTAGCCGAGCCGGGCAAGCGCAGTCGACGAGCGAGGAGGCGTAGCTGCCGCTACGTCGACGAAGCGAGGAGCGAGCACACCCGGCGCAGGCAGCGTATCGCGCCTCGTAGCAGAAAGATGGTGAATGATGCGGGCTACCCGGCGACCCGGTTCCGACCCGCCCGCTTCGCCTCGTACAGCTTGTCGTCGGCCCGCTTGAAGAACGCCTCGGGATCGATCTCCTCGCCTTCCAGCGTGGCCACACCGATGGAGATCGTCACCTCGACGACGTGACCGTCGCAATGGAAGGGCTCGTCTGCCACGAGCGCCCTGTACTCCTCGCCCAGGATCAACGCGGCCTGGTGATCGGTCTCCGGCACCACCACGACGAACTCCTCTCCCCCGTAGCGAGCCAGGAGCTCCTCCGTGCGAACCCGTGTGCTCAGGCGGCGCGAGACGCCCTTCAGGACCTCGTCGCCGGTCAGGTGCCCGTGGGTGTCGTTGATCCGCTTGAAATGATCGATGTCGAAGAGGAGCAACGAGAGGGGCCGCCCATGCCGCACGCTGCGGGCGATCTCTCGCTCGATGAAGTCGGTGAGGAAGCGGCGGTTGTTCGCTCCCGTCAGCGTGTCGATGATGGTCATCCGATAGATCTCTTCGTGGTACGACGCCTCGACGCCGGGACCCGAGAGGAACTTGAAGATCGACGAGCCGACACGCAGGATGTCGCCGTTCGTCAGCCGGCTACGCTTCACGGGGAGATCGTTGATGTAGGTGCCGTTCGTCGAGCCCAGGTCCTCCACTGACCATTGCCGCTCGACCGTGAAGACCCTTGCATGGCGGCGCGACACGGAATCGAGGTCGATCTGGATGTCGGTGCGGCTGCGGCCCAGGACGATCTCGCTCTTGTCCAGGGGGAAGCGCTTGCCCATCTCGGGGCCGGGCGGGTAGAGGAGGACGAGGCAGGACTGTCCCGAGAGCTTGACGGTCGGGATTTCGCTCGCGCCGAGCGGTGTGATCTTCCTCGTCCGCTCTTTCATGATCTGACGCTCCTGCGGGGCCGATGCCTCGCGCCCGAGCCACCCCGGGATCTTACCCTCTCCGGTTGGGTCCTGGACGGCAGGAGTGGGCGGAGCCGCGTCTTTACTCGGCCACCACTCGAAAGCCGCTGTAGGCCGGGTCGGTGGATGCGGAAGGGCCCGTCGCCCCGACCGGGAGATCGGCGCTGCCCCCGGCCAGGAGGCCCGTGCCGTCAGGGCCCGATGTCCACTCGGCCACGTTGCCGCCCAGGTCGAAGATCTTCTCGCCCTCGCCCCGCCCACCGAAGCGTCCCACCTCGCTCAGCAGCGGGGCGTCCCCGCCCAGGGAAGCGGCGGCCTCGCGCAGCCGGGTCGCATCCTCGGGGTTCGGGGCGTAGCCGGCCCAGCGGTCCAGGGTGTTCTCGTCCGGCCGAGGGTTGCTCTCGGGCGCTTCGTAGAGGAGCGCCGCCTCGGCGGCATTCGGCAGCCGCCAGGCCGTGGAGGTCGTCGTGGAGAGCCATGCCGCGTAGGCCCGTGCCTGCTCGAAGGTGATTCCGCTCGCCGGGTGGTTGCCCGTCCCTGCCGGCACCGGATACCCGGTTTCGAACGCCGCGAACTGGGCGCGGGTCACTTCGAAGCGGCCCACCCGGAGCCCGGCGTACTCCACGGTCTCGGGGACGAGCGGACTCCTCTTCTTCGCCCTGCGGCCGTAGAGACCCCTGGATCGGGAAAAACCCGCACGCGCCAGGGCGTCCCCGAGCGGGGAGCCCGCCTTCACCGGGGACGGGGACGGAGAGACCCCGAAGAGGTGCTGGTCGAGCCAGGCCAGGTCCTCTTCCACCTTGCGCCTCTGGTGGACGTACTTCTGCAGGCCGTGTGGCTCCCCGGGGAACACCACGAAGCGCACCGGCGTCTCGCCGGTCTGCTGCATGACCCGGAAATGCGACCAGCTCTGGCTCGGAGGCACGTTGCGATCCTCGGTGCCGGTGTAGAGGATCGTCGGCGTGGTCACGTCCTTCAGTCGGAAGTAGGGCGACTTCCGGACATAGAGATCCGGGTCGTCGTAGGGGGCCGCGCCGAAGTAGTAGTTGCCGAAGGCCGCTCCGAAGTCGATGTTGGCCCAGTCGCTGATCCACTCCAAGTCTCCGGCGCCGACCGAGGCTGCCTTGAACCGCTGCGAGCGGGTGATGAGCTCCGTCGTGAGGATGGCCCCGTTCGACCAGCCCATGCTCGCCAGCCGTCTCCTGTCGGCGAGCCCGAGCTGGATCACGTGGTCGACCCCGCCCTCGAGATCCACCCGCTCGAGATCGTAGTAGTTGCCGCAGCAGATCGACTCCACCCACTCCAGCCCGTAGTTGGCGCTGCCGTGGTAGTTGACTTCGAGGACGAAGGCCCCCTTCTGGGCGAGGAGGAGCTTCGGTTTCTTATAGCCCTGGTCCCACCGGTCCATGTCGACGCTGGACGGGCCGCCGTGGATGGAGAGAACGAGCGGGTACTTCTTGCCGCGCTCGTACTCGAACGGGTAGTAGAGGAGGCCCTCGACCTCCTCGTCCCGCGCTCCTTTCCAACGCTCGACGCGGGCGGGGTGCACGCGTTTGTCCTCGAAGCTCGGGTTGAGCCCGGTGAGCCTCGTCACCCCCTCGATCGTTCCTCCGCTCAGGACCGCCTGGTACCACTGCATGGGTCGGCTGGCGGTGGAATGCTCGTAGACGAGGGTCCGACCGTCGTGTCCCAGGGCCCAGTCGTGGAGGTTCTCCGTGTGCTCACCGGTGAGGTCCTGCTTCGTCCAACCGGAGCCCGAGCGCGTGTAACGCGCCGGCCGGTAACGAACCCCGTCCGCGAGCAGGGCCAGGAAGCCGTCGAGGGTGGGCAGCACGTGCGCGTTGCCGAGCCCCCTCGGCCAGTGCAGGTCCACCGGGGCCGGCGCTGCGGTCTCCACGTCCACGAAGTGGAGGAGCTGGATCGCCGCGGTGAAGTAGCGCGCGTCCGAAGAGTAGGCCTGGACGACGTAGAAGCCCCTGGAGTCCGGTGCCCACTCCACGCGCTTGACCAGGACCCGCTGTCCCTCGAGCAGCGTCCTCGTCGTGCTCGCCCCGAGATCGTGCAGCTTCAGGACCGGGAGGGTCTTGTGGTCGAAGCGGAAGCTCAGCGACCGAGCGTGCAGCGCCACCGCCCATCGGCCGTTGGGGGACACCCTGGCCCAGATGATCCAGTCGTCGTTCTCGGTGAGGCGCGTCGTGTGTCCGTCCGGAACCCTCACCGCGAAGAGCCGGACCGGGGACGTCTCATCGGCGACTTCGACGAGCTGCGAGGTGTCACCCCGCTCCGAGGCCTGCTGCTGGCGGAGGCTCCTCCCCTCGGCAACCGCCACCACGATCGTCTTCTCGTCCTTCCAGGCGAAGCTCCGGATCTTCCGGTCCAGCTTCGTGAGGGGCCAGGGCTCGCCGCCCCGGGCGTTGATCAGCCAGAGTTGGGTGGGCGCGAGGGCCTCGTCGTCCGCGTCGCTCCCCGCCGGCGCCTTGCGAGTGCTGAGAAAGGCGATGGTGGACCCCCCTGGCGACCACCGGGGGCCGGTGCTCCGGTCCCGGCCCCGGGTGAGCACCACCTCGTCGCGGCGCCCGCCGATCCGGCTCAGCACGAGATTCGAGACGCTCTCGCCCTTCTCCTTGTCCATCACGGTCTTCACCCAGACAGCATGGCGGCCGTCGGGAGAGACCTGGAAATCGCTGGCCTTCTCGGCGAGCAGGATGTCGTCGATGGTCCAGGCGTCCCCGGGGACCTCCGCCGCCACCGGCGCCGGCGGGAGTGTGGTCCCGAGCAGGGTGAGAGCTGCCCCCAGCCCGAACGCGGGCACGAACTCCGTGAGGCGTGAGGGGAAGGAGCGCATGATCACCTCGCACAAACGGCGGAGTATACCTCCCCTTCCCATGGAAGTGCCCGGGCCTGGTCGTGAACGAGAGGCCGAGCGTGGAATGAGCGCGCCCACTTCGGCGTTTTGTCGAGGAGACCCCGGTTTGGCGGTTCTGCCAAACTGGGGGCAGCGGGATCTCGGGAGGGCGGGCGATGAGGAGTCGGGCTGCCTGGGTGTTCGCAGGCGCGGTCGTGGTGATGGCGGGCTGCGGCGGGAGCTCCACGGCCACGCAACCCAACCCGATCCCCACGCCAGAGCCTGCTCCGACTCCCTCCGCGGGGACCGCCCGCTACCGCGTGACCTTCGAGGCGACCTGGAGCGCGGCGACCCACCCGGCCGACTTTCCGGGCAATCCCCACTTCTCGCCGCTCATCGGGGGGACGCACTCGTCCCGGGTCGTCTTCTGGGAGCCCGGGGGCACGGCCTCACCCGGGATCGAGGCCATGGCCGAGCAGGGGAGCACCTCGCCCCTCGACGCCGAGATCCAGGCCGCGATCGCCGGCGGGACCGCCGAGGGCCTCATCCAGGGCGGGGGCATCTCACGCTCTCCCGGCACGGCCAGCGTCGAGTTCGCAATCGGTCCGGAGCACGGCCTCGTCACCCTGGTCTCCATGATCGCCCCGAGCCCCGACTGGTTCGTCGGTGTGCACGGGTTGAGTCTTCTCGAAGGTGGCGACTGGGTGGCGGAGAAGACGGTGAGCCTCGAGCCCTACGACGCCGGCACCGATGGCGGCCGCACCTACAAGTCGCCCAACGCGGACACCAGGCCTCGTGAGGCGATCCGGACGATCGAGGACCCGCCCCTGGCCTCCGGAAGAGTGCCTCTCGTCGGGACGTTCACGTTCGTGCGTCTGTCGAGCTGACGAGCTCTTCCCCAGGCGCCGGACGCGTCTTCGACGGCGGACGCAGAGTGCCCCGCTCGTACCATCGGGCCAGCCAGTGCGGTGAGGCGCCCAGGTGATAGGCGGTGACGAGAGCGGCGTTGATGAGCTGCTGGCGGGCGACCCCCACTCGGAGGAAGCGTCGAGCGGAGCTCGTCACCGGTTTCCGGATCTTGACGCATCTCCCGAGCCGCCGCACCCGCGACTGGAAGTCCACGTCCTCGAAGAGGGGCAAGGGAGCAAAGCCTCCCAGCCGCTCGAAGATCTCCCGGCGGAAGAAGAGTCCCTGGTCGCCGTACGTCGACCAGCTCCGGTTGAGCCGGCTCGCCAGCGACGACAGCCGCAGGAGCGGATGGGGAGAGTCGAACCCGAGGAGGAAGCTTCCGCCAACGACTCCCGGGTCCGCCAGCGCCGATCTCACGAGGGACCCGGCGTCCGCCGGCAGTCGCGTGTCGGCATGCAGGAACAGGAACACGTCACCCGTGGCGGCCGCGGCGCCGGCGTTCAGCTGGGCCCCTCGCCCACGGGGCGCTTCGAGCGCGAGGACGCCCGCGAGGGAGCGTGCCCTGGCCAGCGTTCCATCCCGAGAGCCGCCGTCCGCCACGACGATCTCGCACTCCCCGATGGCAGCACGGACGGACGCGACGCAGCTCGTCAGCGTGTCTCGTTCGTCGAGCGTCGGAATGATGACGGACAGCCGCACGGGTCCCTCCGTATCAACGTCTCGTCGAGGCCCCGGATTCCGGCCCTCCAGGAAGCGAGACCCGCTCATCGACCCGATCGTCTCCCGGTCGGCCGAAAGACGATGAAGGTCAGGTCGTCGGGCTTCGAGGGATTGCCTTCGCCTCCGCCCCCCATCCGCGCCACGGCGCCATCGGCGAGATCGCGAACGATCCGCTCCAGCGGGCCCTTCCGCACGGTCGCCACGATCTCCTTCAGGAGCAGGTTGTCGAACAGGCCGTCGCTGGCGAGCAGCACCGTGTCCCTCGCCGCGAGCCGGACCGGGGGCCCCACGTCGATGTGCATCTCGCTGCTGCCGATGGCGTTGCTGACGACGTGGCGCTCCTCGTGGTGCATGGCATCGTCCTCGTTCAGGAGGCCGGACTCCACACCGTAGCCGACGGGCGAATGGGGGATCGTCTGCAGCTTCAGCTTCCCTCGCTGGCCGGTCACGATCACCTGGGAGTCTCCCACGTGGTACGCGCGCACACTCTGGCCCCCGACCTCCGCGACGGTGAGCGTGGTCGCCGCTCCGATGCCCAGGGCGAGCACC
>CAXMOH010000019.1:0-3490 GCA_964194855.1 uncultured Hyphomicrobium sp. | reverse complement strand
CTGTGCGCTCGGCACGACGACGGGACCCGGGACGGTCACGGTGACAGGGCCGTCGAAGTTCAAGATGGTCTTCTCGACCGCGGCCGGGGGCGGCATGGAGGAGTTCTACGACCTGGTGGAGGACCCCACCGCATCTCTCGACCTGGTCGGCGCGGTCAACACGAGCACCAACGCGCGCAGCCTTCACACCTTCGGGCTGCAGGTGGGGGCCGGTACCTTCTACAACGCGGGCGCCAACGACACCGGTAGCCAGCTCCACGTCCTCGAGGCGACGTCCGCCCGCGTCCGCCTTCGCCAGGACGCTTTCTATCAGAACGCCCCCGGCGGCCCGATCCTGGGGGGCGCCAAGGGCCTCGGCGACTACAGCATCTACCCCTCGGGAAGCGTAGGCCTTCATTGGGAGCGTCGGGTGACGGCGGCCGCGGGCATCCCGTATATCAGCGAGTTCAAGGAGCTGTATCTTCACTATCTGGGTAGCGGTCCCTTGAACGGCTGGGCTCCGTACCACGACGGCGGCGCCGCCCCCGCGGCGAACGGCCCCTCCGACTTCATCCTCGCCCAGAACGAAACCGCGGGCACGCCCGGGGCCGTCACCGACGTCCTCGAGATCCTCTACGAGGACTGGACGATAGCCAACGGTCATTTCGAGAATGCCGACAACGTCGGCACCGCCACCGTGGTCGGAAACGAGCGGATCAACATCTTCTGGAACGAGACCACGGCACCGGGCGCCCTCCCTCAGGGCAGGGTCGACATCTGGAACAGCCTGACCTACATCAAGCCCACGGACCTCGGCGATGTCGCGAGCCCCTGGCTCGACACCGACGTCACCCAGAGGAGTGGCGACTATCGCAACCCGTCGACGCTCTCGATCGGTGGAGGACGGGGAAGCCGCTGGGTCGACGATGCCGAGAACACTCCCGTGGCGTCGCCGACCGACTACTTCAACGAGGCCGAGGCCGCGTACGTCGTCAACATCAACCCGACGATGGGTCTCCAGGCCGACATCGACGGAAGCGTGGCCAACCCGCGCTATTCGCCCTTCTTCAAGATCCGCCAGTGGCGGTCGTCGGTGGCCTACCCGACGGCCCGGCTCGAGGGCGTCACCCTGGCAGCCGACGCCGACTACATTGCCGCCGTCAAGCCGGTCTCGCGTGCGCACTTCGCGCAGGATCTTCTATGGCACTCGACTCTCGAGAACGCGGGGGCGGTCACGAGTCCTGACGTGGGAAATGCGGGCTCGATTACCGGCGCGGTTGCCTTTGTGGCGGCCCGGTACGGAAGCGGCAGCCAGGTCTCCGCCATCGGCCAGTTCATCAGCTTCCCTACGACCGACTTCGACGCGGCGAGAGGAGCGCTCGAGTTCTGGTTCCAGCCCAGCTTCGACAGCACCGACGCGACAGCGCACACCATCGCTGGCTTCCTGCCAGACATCAACAACGAGTGGCTACTTCGGAAGGAGGCCGATAACAGCCTCTCTTTTCGAATCGTCGCCAGCGGAACCGGCTCTGCCGTCTTCGTGAACTCGGCGGACTACAGCTGGAGGACGGGCGATTGGGTTCACCTGCGGATCGAATGGGACGACAGCGCACCGCTGGCCACTCAGCAGAGGCTTTACGTCAACGGGGTCGAGCCGCCACACTCCGATCCGGCGGCGGACTACATCGCGACCAATCTGACGGTGCCGGCATTCTTCGACATTGGAAAGTTGCGACCGCCTGGAGGCCCCTCCTTCGCTCCCGGCATCTACGACGAGGTGCGCAGTTACGGCGGCTCCTCGAGCGCCCCAACCTCTCTCGCGTACGGAGGGCTCACCAGCAACGCCAGCGAGTACCTGGCGACCGCCGGCCGTGACTTCACTTTTGCCTTCAATATGGTCGACGGCGCCGGCCGGGGTGAGTACGCCTACTTCGGTACGGACGCGAAGATCCGGGGTCTGAACGTGGTGCCGGCGACTTTCGGCGCCGGCTCCTCTCCGGACCTCCAGTGGGAGTACTGGAGCGGAACGACGGGCAACTGGGAGGACCTCGAAACCGGGTTCGGGTTCGTCGATCAAACGGCGAGCTTCACCCGCACCGGCAGCGTCTACTGGGCCAGCGACCCGACGGGCTGGGCACCCTACTCCGTCAATGGAGGCCCCGATCTCTACTACGTGCGGGCCCACCTCGCGAGCGGGGACTACGCGACCCAGGCCCCCGTGGAGAGCCGGATCACGACGGACATCCTGCTCTTCCAGCTGTGTGGTGACATCACGGCCGCCGCCCAGACCCTCGAGATTGGCCCGCCGGTCCCGACCGCCGTGGAGCTTCTGTCGTTCGAGGCCAGCCCCGCGGACTCCGCCGTGGGTCTCGAGTGGCGGACCGGCTCCGAGCTGGACAACCTCGGTTTCCATCTCCACCGCTCGCTTTCTGATGCAGGCCCGTGGGCCCGCGTCACCCCGTCGCTGATCCCTGGCCTCGGGTCGTCACCCGAGGGCGCCTCCTACTCCTTCCGTGACAGCGGCCTTCAGAACGGGACCACGTACTTCTACAGGTTGGAGGACGTCGACGCGACGTCGGGCTCGACGTTCCATGGCCCTGTCTCCGCCACGCCTTCGGCCTCCGCAGCATTCGAGGAGGATGAAGATCCCGGGTCTTCTGGCGACTCCACGGTCGACGGGTCCCTGGGCGAGCCCACTCCCGACGGGTCCTCGGGCGAGCAGACGGCCTACGGCGCCGCGGGCGAGCCGTCCTTCCGCATCGTCTCCCGGACCCGGCGCTCCATCGTCGTCGAGCTCACCACACCGGGCTTCGTCGCCACCGAGACCCCCGCCGGCGTCCGCGTCTCCGTTTCCGGATTCGATTCACGCCGCCAGCGCCGGGCCCCGGCGCTGCCCCTGAAGCGCGCGCTTCTCGATGCCGTCGTCGGACGACACGCCCGAATCGTCTGGGTGAAGGAGAAGAAGGTCCTCTCCTTCCCCGGCCTCACCCCCGCCGCCGTCGGCGCCGCAGAGGTCTTCGTCCGTCCCGACGGCACCGTCCGTCCTCGCCGCCGCCGGGCCTCCCTGAGGAAACCCGGGAGCGGCCTGCTGCCCCGTTCCGCCGTTCGCATCGCTGGAGACGCCTTCATCGGCGAGGCCAAGAAGCTCGCCCTCGAGATGAGCCCCATCCGTTACGACACGGCCTCCCAGGCGCTCCTCCTCGCCCGGACACTGCGGGTCAAGGTCGCCTTCGATCGAAGGGCCCGCACCGAGGAGACAGGGCAAGGCTCCCGGGGACGACGACGCCCACGCTCGGTCCGCAAGGCTCGGGGCGAAACCGGCGTCCTGGCCCATCTGCATACGCTGAGTGCAGGCCTCCACGCCGTCTCCTTCGAGCCGTTGTCTCTCTCGGAGCCGATTCCTCTCGATTCACTCCGCCTGAGCCTCCTGGGAGAGGCGGTGCCCTTCCATGTGGAGCCTCGCTCGTCGGACTTCGGGCCCGGGAGCCTCCTCGTCTTCCACGCGGCTTCG
>CAXMOH010000018.1:0-3458 GCA_964194855.1 uncultured Hyphomicrobium sp. | reverse complement strand
CTGGTCATCGACGGTGTCTTGTACGTCCCATCGCCTTTCAGCCGCCTCTTTGCCCTCGACGCCGAGACGGGTGAGAAGCGGTGGGTCTTCGATCCGGAGATCGACAGGACCGTCCGGAGGAACCTCTTCGTCAATCGCGGTGTCGCCTCCTGGACGGACGGGGAGTCACGCCGCATCTTCCTCGGGGACATCGAGGGACGCCTCTGGGCCATCGAGGCCTCGAGCGGCCGGCCAGTTTCCGAGTTTGGCCAGGGCGGTCGTGTCGACATGAAGGCCGGCATGGGGTTTCCCGATTCGCAGTACGGGCTCACCTCGCCGGTGACCGTGTGCGGAGACGTCCTGGTGGCGGGAAGTCTGGTGAGCGACGGCGCGCCGCAGGGGCCGAGCGGCGATATCCGAGGTCTCGACGCTCGCACCGGAAAGGTCCTGTGGCGCTTTCACACCGTCCCCCACCCCGGCGAATACGGCCACGAGACGTGGGAGGGCGATTCGTGGAAGAAGCGCGGGGGCACCAACGGGTGGTCCTTCATGAGCGTCGATGAGGAGCGGGGCCTCGTCTTCGTGCCCCTCACGTCGCCCAGCTACGACTTCTACGGAGGCGACCGGAAGGGCGCCAACCTCTTCGGCAACAGCCTCCTGGCCCTGGAGTGCTCGACCGGCAAACGGAAGTGGCACTTCCAGACGGTCCACCACGACATCTGGGACTACGACCTGCCCGCTCAGCCGGTGCTCGCGACTGTGAGACGGGGTGGGCAGGATGTGCCTTCGGTGGTCCAGGTCACGAAGATGGGCTTCGTGTTCGTCCTTCACAGGGAAACCGGGGAACCGCTCTTCCCGGTGGAGGAGCGGGCCGTGCCCCAGAGCACCCTCGAGGGCGAGAAGACCCACCCCACCCAGCCCTTCCCCGTGAAGCCACCGCCGCTCGCCCGGATATCGATGACACGGGACGAGCTCACCGACGTGACCCCCGAGTCCCGGGCCGAGTGTGCGGAGCTGTCGGAGGGAGCGAACCTGGACGTGGGGATCTACGAGCCCCTGGTCGAGGCGAACCAGGCATTCTTCCCGGGGACCAACGGGGGCGCCAACTGGGGTGGGGCGTCCTTCGCCCCGGAGAATGGATTGCTCTTCGTGAACACGATGGATGTCGACGCGCTCTATCGCATGGTCAGGCGTCGCGCTGGGGCAGCCATCCCATTCGCGCCCCGAGCGGTGAAGCACGCCCGCTTCTGGGACGCGAACGGCTACCCCTGCCAGAAGCCACCCTGGGGTCACCTTACGGCGGTGGATCTCAACTCGGGTACGTTCCGCTGGAGGAAGATCCTGGGCGAGTTCGACGCCCTCACCGAACGTGGCGTGCCGAAGACCGGCACCCCGAACATTGGCGGGTCCATGGTCACCGCCGGTGGCCTCGTGTTCATCGGCGCCACGCTCGACCATCGCTTTCGGGCCTTCGACAAGGACACAGGAGAAGAGCTGTGGGCGACCGAGCTCCCCGCCAGCGGCTTCGCCACGCCGGCGACGTACCTCGGCAAGACAACCGGCAAGCAATTCGTCGTCATCCCGGCCGGCGGCGGGAACAAGTACGACAAGACGTTCACGGGGAAGATCGTGGCCTTCTCGCTGCCCGACCCGCCTGGCGGAGAGTGAGCGTCTAGCCGAGCAGCGGACGCCTTGCGCGAGTGTTTCAAGCGAGTTGAGGCCGCCGGGTCAAGAAGGATGGACACGCTACAATCGCACGAGGAGAGAATCGGATGGCTGCCTATCGACGGTCGATCGTTCTTGCACTCCTCGTGTGCTCGGGCCTGGCTGTGGCGACGGCGCAGGAGCCTTCGCGGCAATACGAGAACCTCCAGGTGCTTGCGCCCGACATCTTTCCCGACGACCTCGACGACGTCATGCTCGAGAACCTGAGGGGGCTTGGGCTGCCCCGAAGACAAAGCGAGGGGTGTCTCCACTGTCACGTCGGAGACATGGATCGACCCTCAGACACCTGGGACTGGGCCTCCGACGCGAAGCCGCAAAAGCTGAAGGCCCGCACCATGATGGCCATGGTCCATGAGATCAACCGCACGCACCTGGCGAAGCTCGACTCCCGAGTGGATCCTCCCGTCCGGGTCACCTGCTACACATGCCACGCAGGGCGCACCGACCCGCGGCCGCTCCCCGACGTGCTCGAGGAGGCGTACCGAGAAGGCGGCATCGAGGCGGCCGTCGCCCGGTATCGGGAGCTGCGAGAGAGGTACTACGAGGGTGACGCCTACGACTTCCGGGTCGGCGTCCTGTCCGGAATGGCGTTCGACCTCGCCGGACGCGGCGCCTTCGATGACGCCATCGAGCTGGCGAGTCTCAACGCCGGGATGCACCCGGACGACCCGGGGGCACGGCAGGCCGTGTTGCAGCTTGGCCTGAGCCGCACCGACGAGGAGCGCGGCATCGAGGCGGTTCTCACCGAGTTCGACGCCATCGCCGAGGCAAATGACGTCGAGCTGGGAGTGCTCGACGACTTCGGATGGGGGCTCTATCGTAAGGACCGCCAGGCGGACGCGATCCTCCTGTTTCGCCGCAACCTCCGGCAGTTCCCCGACGAGTACATTCCCAATGAGAGCTTGGCCGACGCCCTGTGGTTTCACGGGGCGCGCGAGGCTGCCATCCGGATGTTCGAGGCGTGGCTGGAGCGTTACCCGAACCACGACACGGCGCGGCGGCGTCTCGCGACGCTCAAGAACGAACTGTAGACGGGGCGGGAAGCAGGCGGCGCGCTAAAACAGCGCCTGCGGATAGGCGTTCCCCGAAGCCACCGCCTCCGAATAGTCCGCGCCGCAGGTGAACCCTCGATAGCGGGCCAGGGTCTCCTTGTCCCGCTGTGAGCTATCCAGGGTGCCCGGCTCGTAGGGCTCGTTACGCTTGAGAGCCATCAGCCGCCCCAGCCACTCGATGGCACGGGGCCATTCCGGCGTGACGTCGACGAACGTGTCGGGAACGAAGCCGATGGTGTGCCGTGGTCCGTTGTCGTACAGGTAGATCCGCCGAGGCTCGCTGAAAGGAGCGAACGGGTCGGGCAGCAGCCGGTCCCCCAGCCGCAAGGCCACCTTGCTGAGCTGGGACGCGACCTCGTGATCCGGGTGCTGGTCGTGGCTCCAGAGCATGAAGGCCACGTCCGGCTTCACTTCGGCCACGACCTCGGCCACCGCTCGCCGGCTCTCCTCGTTGAACTGCAGCTTTCCGGAGGCGTAGTCGAGGAAGCGGGCCTCGGCCCCGTACTCGGCACTGATCTTTCTCGTCCCTTCCACCAGCTCCGGGCCGCGACCGCGGACGTCCTTCCAGTTCGTGTAGTCGCCGATCAGGGACAGGGTGACCACCCGATAGCCCCTGGCCGCCGCCTGCAGCAGGATCCCCGGAATCCCGAACGGAGCGTCGTCGTAGTGGGAGCCAATGGCGAGGACCGTTCCTGGCTTTTC
>CAXMOH010000017.1:0-12371 GCA_964194855.1 uncultured Hyphomicrobium sp. | reverse complement strand
CGCCGGGCACTCGGCCCAGCGCGAACAGGGGATGGTCGAGGGGTGGATCAAGGGAAGCGAGATTCGGAACCAGCAGATCGTCCTCGTCGCGCACATCCAGGAGGAGATGACCTCGGCCAACGATGACGGCAGCGGCTGCGCCAGCCTGCTCGAGATCGGCCGGGCGCTGTCCCGGCTCATCCGGCAGAAGAAGATCCCCCGTCCCCGGCGCGACATCCGCTTCTGGTGGGTGAACGAGCTCTCGAGCCAGCCTCAGTACTTCCGGGATCACCCCGAGACGCCGGAGAGGATGCTCCTGGCGATCAACCAGGACATGGTCGGAGCCCGGCAGAGCTGGGGCGGCCGGGTGCAATACGCCGCCCGTCTCCCGTGGAGCCTCCCCCACCCCCTCGACGACGTGATGGAGAGCATCCTGACCGGCACACGCGATGGCAACACCTCGTATCTTGCCAATCGCGGCACCGGGCAGCCGCAACCCGTCCTCGAAGAGGTGCCCGCCGTCAAGGGCTCACGAGAGCCGTTCCACGCACGGATGCTTCCGTACTTTGGCTCGACCGATCACCACTCGTTCACGCCGCGGCACGTGGGCGTGCCCGGGACGAGCCTGACGAACTGGCCCGATCAGTGGATCCACTCCACGGGGGACGACCTCGAGAACATCGACGCCACCCAGCTGGAGAGGAACTCCCTGGTGGTGGCCGCGGTGGCGCTGTACTTCGCTGCGCTTCGGGACGACGAGGTGCCGGCGCTGGCAGCGTACGTGGCCGCCCGGGGGCGCGCACGCATCGCCGCAGACTCGGCCACGGCGGTGGCGCACCTCACCCGATCCAACGAGAAAGAGCGGCTCGCCGCCTGGGCGCAGGCGGCGGGGCTCGTCCGCCAGACTCATGAGAAAGAAGATCGCGCCCTGGCGGCGCTTGGACCTCTCGATCGCGGGGAGCGCGCCGCAGGCATGGTCTCCGACGCCCGACGCCAGCTCGAGGCCTCTCGCGAGAGGGAGTTGCAGTCGCTCCAGCAGGCCTACGTCGCGCTCACCGGGGAGACGCCGTCCGTTTCGGATCCGAGCGAGACGGCTCGCGCCATGGCCGGCAGCGTCTACGCCCCGGTGGACGACGTCGCCCGGATCAGCCGGAAGGTGGGGACGGTGAAGGGGCCCTCGGGGCTGCACTCCCTCATGCGGTTCGAGACGCTGAACTTCGCCGACGGACAGCGAACGGCGTGGGAAGTGTACGAGGCCGTGGCGGCGGAGGCCCTTTCCGCAGGACATTGGTACTACGGCACCGTCACCCCCGAGTCCGTCCTGTCCGTCCTCGACTCCGCCGTGGAGGCGGGGGTGCTCGAGGTCAAGAAGACGAAGTAGCGCCGTCGTCCGGGAGCCGGCGAAACAGCTCGAAGGCATGGGCCAGGTCGACGTTCCCTCCGGTCAGGACGACACCGACCCGCCGGCCGGCTACCTCGACCTTCCCGTGCATGGCCGCCGCAAGGGCCAGGACGCCGGTGGGCTCGACCACGAGCTTCATCCTCTCCCATACGAACCGCATGGCCCGGATGAGGTCGTCGTCGGAGACCGTGACCATGTCGTCCACGTTCGCCCGGACGAGGGGGAATGTCAGCTTCCCCAGGGACGGCGTTCGGGCGCCGTCGGCGATGGTGGACGGATTGTGGACCGTCTGGAGCACGCCGGTCTTGAACGAGCGCATGGCATCGTCGCCGGCCTCGGGCTCCACACCCACAACACGGCAGCGAGGGCTGAGCTTGCGAGCCGCAAGAGCGCACCCGGAGAGCAGGCCTCCGCCGCCGCAGCACACGAGCAGCAGCTCCAGGTCCCCTGTCTCCTCGAGAAGCTCCTTGCCCACCGTCCCCTGCCCGGCAATGACGTCGACGTGGTCGTACGGCGGGATCAAGACGGCGTCGCTCTTGTCCTGCAGCCGCGCCGCCACCTCCTCTCGCTTCTCCGTGGCCGGGTCATAGGGGACGACGCTGGCCCCGTATCCCTCGGTTGCGCGCCGCTTGGCCGCGGGGGCGTTCGTCGGCATCACGATGGTGGCTTTCACGTCGAGCAGGCGACTGGCCAGCGCCATAGCCTGCGCGTGGTTTCCGGACGAGTACGTGAGGACACCGCGACCCCGCTCCACCGGGGAGAGGTTCGCTATGGCGTTGTAGGCCCCGCGAAACTTGAATGCGCCGACGCGCTGCAGGTTCTCGCACTTGAGATGAAGGCTCGCCCCCAGGCGGTCGTCCAGGGTGCGGGATGTCATCACGGGAGTGCGATGAGCCACGCCCTCCAGCCGCTGGGCCGCGGCGGCGACGTCGTCGTAGGTCACCATGGGGCGCTGATCTTGCCCCCGCCGCCCGTCGAACGCAACCAACCCTGGCCCGGGGGTACGGTGACGCTCGCTCTACGGAGACGGGCTTCTAGAGGATCGGCGACAGCAGGCGTGCCGTCCGAACGGCCAGGCGACGAAAGAAGCCCATCTCCTTCAGGCGGGAGGGGTCGAAGAGGACGGATCGCTCCATGTCGGCCTCCAGCATCGCCTCCATCTCCTTTGCGAACGGACGATCCGCCACGACCGCGGTCACCTCGAAGTTGAGCCGAAAGGACCGATTGTCGAAGTTGGCCGTGCCGACGGCGCTCCAGTAGTCGTCCACGAGCATGACCTTCTGGTGCATGAAACCCTCTTCATAGTGATAGAAGCGGACGTCGTCGTCGGCGAGCTCCTCGATGTACCAGAAAGAGGCCAGCCACACCGCGTAGCTGTCCGGTTTCTTTGGCAGGATGACCCGGACGTCGACCCCCCGCAGGGTGGCCAGCTGCAGCGCGGTCATCACGGCCTCGTCGGGAACGAAGTACGGGGTGGCGATCCAGATGCGGTCCTTGGCCGCGTTCAGGGCGTGAACAAAGAAGAGCTGAGCAGTCTCCAGGCGATCGGCGGGCCCGGAGGCCAGGACGAGAGCTGCCGTGTCGCCGGTTTCCGCGGGCTGCGGCTCCCAGCCCAGGGAGACCAGCTCCTCGGTCGCCCAGTACCAGTCCCCGGCGAAAGTGAGCTGCGCCAGGAGCGCCACCGGGCCGATCAAGTGGACGTGGGTGTCGCGCCAGGGCGCAGTCTTGGGGTAGAGACTCAGATAGTCGTCGCCCACGTTGTGCCCGCCGATCCAGGCCTCGGCGCCATCGACGACGACGATCTTCCGATGGTTCCGGAAGTTCAGCTGGAAACGGTTTCGCCGGCCCTGGGTGGTGTTGAACGCCGAGATCTCGGCCCCGGCCTCCTGGAGCTCCGTTCGATAGGCCTGTGTGAGACCGTGGCTCCCGATCTCGTCGTAGAGAAAGAGAACACGGACGCCCTCCCGTGCCTTCGCGATCAGGGCCTGTTGCAGCCGACGACCCAGGCCGTCGTCCCGGACGATGTAGAACTCCACGAGGACCGATTCGCGGGCTCGCCCGATACCCTCGATGATGCTGTCGAAGGTCGCCTCTCCGTCGATCAGGAGCTCGACGTCGTTCCTGCCGAGAAGGGGGCTGCGAGCGAGGGCCTTGAGGGCCTCGTAGTCGGGAACGCGCTCCTCCCGAGCGATCTCGTAGGGCGCCAGACGGCTCCGGAACTCCTGCACGAACTGCCGGAGCTGCTCGTCGTGCTCCTGAAAGCGCTCTACGTATCCCTCGAACTTCCGGCGGCCGAACACCCAGTACGCGGGCACGGCCACGTAGGGGAACGTGTTCAGCGACACGGCCCACGCTATCGCACCCTGGGCGGTCCGCGCGGTCATGACCGCGTGCACCGAGCCCAGCAGCCCCAGGACGTGAAAGAGAACGACCAGGCCCGCAATCACCTTCGCTTTCCTCCTCCAGAGCCAGCCCCGGAGATCCCGGGCCCAATCCCGGGCGCGGGACCGGGGTGATCGGCCCTCCGAAGTCGCGTTGGTCACGACCGGCTCTCCTCAATCCATGGCCCGGACGGGGTCTGAAACGAGTTCTATCACACGGCACACATGGCCCGGGTCCGGCATCGAGCTCGCTGCTCCCCGAGGAGGGGATCAAGGGGGGGGATTGCAGCTGTGTTTCACAAACCCCTAAACTGCCTACATCGCCGGAGCCTGGGACCGCACGAGGCACCCGTGGACTACGCAGAAGGACTCAAGAAAGACGTCGCCGAGATCAAGTTCCTGATCCACGACCTGCGGGTGGAGTGGTTCTTCAGCGAAGTCATCCACTACCACGTCACCCTGGACACCGATCTCGAGATCCACGAAGTCGACCAGGTGCAGGTGCTGCACCATGCGGATCTGGACGAGCTCAGAGATCAAGCCGCGGACGTGCGCCGAAGCTTTCGTGACTACTCGGCCGCGGTCACGGGCCGGTCTCCCGACACGACCGTCTTGACCGCTGGAAAACGGCTCGTTCAGGCCGCCTTCGACATGTGCGAGCTGGTCCTGAACCCGCTATGGGGTCGAAGCGACCGGGTCTTGTCTCTCCTTCCGCCAGAGTCGCGTTCGGTCAGGTCCCGTTCGCACTACATGAACTGCATCCGGTGGATCTGCGGCATCCACTACCGCCTCGACCATTTTCTGGCCGAGCAGGAGGGACGGGACCCCTACGAAGACTTCGACGTCGCTGAGGACATCAGGGACTTCACCCGCAACGTGATCTACGGATACGCCGTCGAGAAGAGTGCGGCGCGGGTGGAGCTCCGCCTCGATCGTCTCGATCGGGCGGTGGTGCGTGGGCGGCGCCATCGATTCCGGCGCATGTTCTTCAACCTGGTGATGAACGCGATCGACGCGATGGCCGGCAAGAACGTGGGCACGGTCAACATCACCGCCGTGGTGGAGGGAGAGAAGGTCGCGATCCGCGTGGAGGACGACGGGTCGGGCATGCCGGAGGAGAAGATCGCCCAGCTCCTGGCGGACAAGGCGAGCCTCGACGGAGAGCTCCACTCCCTCGGCTTCGTCTTCGTGCGACAGACCGCCCGGGAGTTCGGCGGCAGCGTCGAGATCTCGAGCGAGGTGGGACAGGGCACGACGACCACCGTTCGCTTGCCACACCGCCCGGGAGCGACACCGACCCCGCGCAAGCCGACCAACTGCGAGGAGCTCGGCCTCCTCCAGGACGCGGACGCCCCGCCCGTAAAGCGACCGCGACGCCCCGGCGAGCCCTCCCCGAAGGCCGTCCAGGAAAAGGGGGTGTCCTGGGGAGCGGCGATCCTGGAGGACTACCGGATCTCCGATGCGCCCAGCCCGGGGTGCATCTTCGCCATCGCCGTGACGGAAGACGACGAGGTCGAGTTCTTCACCCACAAGCCCTACGAGAGACTCTGGAACATCACGCACGAAGACCTCTCGCCCATGCTCTTCGAGGCCACGGTCCGCGGCCGGCTCGAGGAGGACGAGGAGAAGCAGCCGGTTCTGGTCCTGAAGGCCCCACAGAGCGTGCGGGAGTACTTCGAGCTCAAGAAAGTGGCCGAAAGCGAGCGTACCGCCGAGACTCACATCCGGATGGTCCACGACGAGTACATACGGATCGCCCGCAAGCTCATCTCCTCGGGCGTCGATGAGGGGATCGGCGTGTACCTGACGGACCTCGGCAAGCACTTTCCGGACAGCCCGGTGCTCCTCGAAAAGGAGCCCTTCGCCCTCGGCGTCCTGGCAGACCTGAGGCTGAGCAACGAGTAGACCTGGCCGAGGGCGAGCGCGAAGCACATGGCAGCCCCCGCCACTCCCGGTTAGCATGTTGGTCCTGAAGGAGATTCGACTCATGCAACGACTCGTCCTCATCGGGTGCTTCGTGCTCTTGCTCTGCACGATCACGCGCCCGACCGAGAGCGGTGACTGGCCACAGTTCCGCGGCCCGGGCGGCCAGGGGCACTCGCCCACCGAGACAATCCCGCTCGAGTGGGACCGGGAGAAGAACGTCGACTGGCAGGTCGAGGTCCCTGGTAAGGGCTGGTCTTCGCCTGCTGTGGTCGGCGGGCGCATCTACCTGACGACGGCTGTGGCAGCCAGCGGGAATCCCCGCACAAACGACGCCGCCCAGTCGCTGAGAGCGCTCTGCCTCGACGCGAAGACCGGCGAGACGCTCTGGAACGTCGAGGTCTTTCGTCAGGACAACGTGCCCATCCAGCAGAAGAACAGCCACGCGAGCCCGACCCCCATCGTCGACGATGGTCACGTCTTCGTTCATTTCGGGACGAACGGCACGGCCGCCTTGACCACCGATGGCAAGATCGCGTGGCGCAACTCGTCGATCACGTACCAGCCCGTGCACGGCAACGGCGGCTCACCGGCACTCGTCGGCGGTCGTCTCATCTTCAGCTGCGACGGCGCCTCCGGTCCCTTCGTGATAGCACTCGACCGCAGGACGGGCCAGACGCTCTGGAAGGTGCCGCGCCCCACGGCGCCGGGAAACCAGTTCGCCTTCTCCACGCCCCTTCCCATCGAGGTCGGCGGCCGGACTCAGGTCGTCCTCCCCGGTGCGAATCACGGCTGTAGCTACGATCCGCACTCGGGGGAGGAGCTCTGGTGCGTGAGCTACCCCGGCGGCTTCTCGGTGGTGCCCCGCCCTGTCTTCGCCGGGGGCCTGGTCTTCGTCTCGAGCGGCTTCATGAACGCCGTGCTCTACGCCATCCGGCCGGACGGAAAAGACGACGTCACCGACACCCACGTCGCCTGGACGGGAAGCAAGAGCATCCCCAGGAACGCGAGCTTCCTCGTCGTCGGGAACGAGATCTACGTCGTCAGCGACAACGGCATCGCCTCGTGCTTCGACGCGAAGACGGGCCATCGGCACTGGCGCAAGCGCCTCGGCGGCGGCTTCTCGTCGTCGCCTCTCCACGCGGCCGGCCGAATCTACTTCCTGAACGAGGAGGGCGAGACCACCGTCGTCGAGCCCGGAACGACTTACCGGGAGCTGGCGCGGAATGCCCTGGACGAACGAACGCAAGCGTCGGCGGCGGTGGCGGGTGATGCGATCTTCGTGCGGACCCTGACGCGCTTGTACAAGATCAGCGAGGGAGCCGGCCACTCCCGCTGAGGCCACACGTCAGCTTGCGGGCGGGGAGGCCGACTCGACCTCGTCCAGCCGGGGCATGTCCGCCCCGTGGTCCAGGATCCACTGGCGATACGTGCCCACGAGCCCGGCCAGCTCGTCCGGCCGCTCCTGGGCCAGATCGTTGAGCTCCGTGGGGTCCTTCGCCAAGTCGTAAAGCTCCCAGGGTTGGGCGTTGACCCTCACGATCTTGCGGTCGCCGAGTCGCACCATCCGAAACCGCTCGGTGAAGCCCGCAATCAGGATTTGTGGATCTGGACGCGTCTCCCCTCGAAAGAGTGGCACGAGGCTGCGTCCATCCGGCACGGGTGTGGGTCCGCCACCTGCCGATTCCGGGTATTCAGCCCCAGCGACGTCGAGAAGCGTCGGCAGGAGATCCACGACGTGGGCCGGAGCGTGGTTGAGCCCCGGCTGGACGACACCCGGCCAACGAGCCAGGAAGTGAGTGTGGGCGCCGCCCTCGTGGCCGTACTGCTTGTAGAAACGGTATGGAGTGTTGCCCACGTTGGCCCAGGCCGCGCTCAGGGTCCGGTAGGAGTCGGGCCCGCCGGGCGGAATCGCGAAGTCCTTGTTGCTATCGTAGGGACACGAGCCGTTGTCCGACAGGAACAGGACGAGCGTTTGTCTGCTCCTGTCCGCCGTGTCGAGCCTGTCGAGGACTCTCCCCACGTTCTCATCCAGCCGATGAACCATGGCCGCGAACACCGCCATCTCGAGATCCAGGGCGTCTTGTTCGCTGTCCTCGAGGTCGTCCCAGGGGCGGTAGCGGTACACGTTCCCTCGAAAGGGTCCGCGGTAACGGTTGATGTTGTCCTCTGGTGGGCTCAGGCGGGCATGTTGGGGAATGACCCCCTCGGCCCGCATCCGCTCAAATCGCTCGGCCCGAATCCGGTCCCACCCCTTTCGGTACCGGCCACGATACCGCGCGATGTCCTCTTCACGCGCTTGAAGGGGATAGTGACCCACGTGATACGGAAGATAGAGGAAGAAGGGCTTGTCGGATTCTGCGGCCTCATCCAGAAACCGCAGTGCGTAATCCGTGAGTACGTCGGTCTTGAAGAAGGGCGGACGGGCGACGGGCATCTCGTCGGCGGCGATCTCCTGGCCGTCGAGCTCGAAGGGGCTCCGCCACTGGCCGTCGGGAGGAGCAAAATAGGGGTTGATCGCCCAGTAGACCAGCGAGCGGTCGAATGCCTCTTTCGCGAAGACGTGCCGGGGCACCCACTTGCTGAAGTGCTCCTTCCCCACCACGGCGGTGTGGTAGCCGGCGTCTCTCAGCAGGCCGGGTATCGATTGGGCGTTGTCCGCGTGCCGCTTGCTGGCGAAGAGTCCGGTCAAGAGAGAGGCCCGGGTCGTCTCGCACTTGGCCATGTTGTAGAACTGGGTGAAGCGCACGCCAGCTTCGGCCAGACGGTCGAGGTTCGGCGTTGCGATCTCGGACCCGTAGCTCCCGATGTCCGAAAAGCCCAGGTCGTCCGCCATGATGAGGACGACGTTGGGACGCTCGTCGGTGGCCTCGGGTGGGGCCGAGCACGCTGCGGCGAGCAACAAGCCGCCGGACACTAGCGCCGCACAGCGCATCTACGACTGCTTGCTCGCCACCTCTTCCAGCATGGCGGTCGTGACCGACTTGGGCCGCTCGATCGGGTAGCCCAGGGCGCGATCCCAGACGATGTTGCACATGACGCCGAGGGCGCGACCCACCCCGAACATCACGGTGTAGAAGTCGTACTCCCGGATGCCGTAGTGCCACTGGATGACCCCGGACTGGGCGTCGACGTTGGGCCAGGGGTTCTTGGCCTTCCCCTGCTCCTCGAGGATGGGCGGCGTCACCTTGTACAAGAGGTCCACGTACTTGAAGATCGGATCGTCGGCGAGATGCTTCAGGCAGAAGTTGCGCTGCTCCATGTAGCGCGGGTCGGTCTTGCGCAGCACCGCGTGGCCGAAACCGGGGATCACCTGCCCCGAGTTCAGGGTGTCCCAGACGAACTTTTTCATCTCCTCTTCGCTGGGGATCTTGTCCCCCATCTTCTCCATGACGCCCTGGATCCAGCGGAGGACCTCCTGGTTGGCCAGGCCGTGGAGCGGACCGGCCAGGCCGTTGATCATCGCCGAGGCAGCATAGTAGGGATCCGAGAGCGCGCTGGCCACGAGGTGACCGGCGTGGGCGCTCACGTTTCCGCTCTCGTGATCGCTGTGGAGGAGGAAGTAGAGGCGGGCCACGTCGTCGTAGGGCTTGGCGATGCCCATCATGTGAGCGAAGTTCCCGCCCATGTCGAGCTCGGGGTCCCGGGGGATCGGCGTGTCGCCGCGGTACTTCATCCGGAAGATGTACGCGGCGACCTCGGGCAGTCGAGCCAGGAGGTTCATCGCGTCTTCGTACGTAGGATCCCAGAGATCCATCTTCGAGAGGCCTTCGTTGTATCGGGTCACGAAGACCGAGTCCCTCTGCATGCTCAGGATCGCGGCGGAGAACATCGTCATGGGATGGGTGTCCCGAGGCATGGCGCGGAGCACGTCGTAAACGTACTGGGGGACGCGGGCCCGCTCCTTGAACTCACTGGCCACGGCTTCGGTGTCGCTCTTCGTCGGGACATCGCCCGTCAGGAGCAGGTAGAGGAAGCCCTCGACGTACGGCATCTCTCCGCCGGGCACCTTGGCGAGCAGCTCGAGGGTCTCCGGGATGGTGTGACCCCGGAAGCGGATCCCCTCGTTGGGGTCCAGGTAGGAGATGTCGGTCACGAGACACTTCACTCCACGGGCCCCGCCCAGGGCCTGGGCGATGGTCACCTCCCCCAGCTTCTTGTCTCCGTGCTTCTTCACCAGGGCGGTGGTCCTGGGGCGCCACGCTTCGATCTTCTCGCGCAGCTTCTCCTTCAGATTCGACATGGAGTCCTCCTGGGCTGAGTGATGCTGGGGTCCCTGATGAGCCGAACGCCTTCGCCGAGGAAACTCGACCCGGACAAACAAAACCGCCGGCCGGGGGCACGCCAGTGGGAAGGTCGCACGGGTGGACGCTAGCACCCCAGCGGGCCTTCGTCCATGGGTCGGGGGTTTCAACCTTTCTACCAGGACGCCCCTCGTCTTTCTCGTGCTAAGTTCCCGGGGAGAGTGAGTGAAATGAAGAGATCCCGACGCCGGTTCCTGGAAAACTCCTCCCTGGCGGTCGCCGGGCTGGCACTGACGGCACCCAGGGCAGCCCTCGCGGCCCGGCCCGTCGCCCCGAGCGACAGGATCCGTTTCGGCGTGATCGGGGTCCGGGGCATGGGGTGGTCCAACATGCGCTCGGCCCTCCAGATGGGCGAGGTCGACTGCGCCGCGATCTGCGACGTCGACGAGCGGGAGCTGGATCGACGGCGGGAGGAGAGGGTCGAGGCCGGAGGCGCACCTCCCCGGCTCTACGGGGACTACCGAAAGCTCCTCGACGACAAGGACATCGACGTCGTCATCATCGGCACCCCCGACCACTGGCACTGTCGGATCCTCCTGGACGCCCTCGACGCCGGGAAGCACGTGTACGTGGAAAAACCCCTCGCCAACTCCATCGAGGAGGCCAACGTCATGGTCGCCGCGGCGCGCCGATCCGACCGGATCGTGCAGGTCGGCCAGTGGCAGCGCAGCGGTCCCCACTACGAGCAGGCCCTGGAGGTGGTGCGTTCCGGCGACCTGGGCAACATCCGCCTGGTGAAGGTCTGGGCCTACCAGGGCTGGATGAAGCCGGTGCCCGTGGAGCCCGACTCGGAGGCGCCGGAGGGAGTGGACTACGCCATGTGGCTCGGCCCAGCTCGCACTCGAGCCTTCAATCCCAACCGCTTCCACTTCAACTTCCGGTGGTTCTGGGACTACGCGGGCGGCCTCATGACCGACTGGGGCGTCCACGAGATCGACATCGCGCTCTACGCCATGGGTGCGCGGGCGCCGAAGTCCGTCATGGCCTCCGGCGGGAAGCTGGCCTACCCGGACGACGCGTCGGAGACCCCCGACACGCTGCAGGCCGTGTTCGAGTACGACGACTTCAACATGCTCTGGGAGCACGCCACCGGAATCGACGGCGGCAACTACGGCCGGACGGAAGGCATCGCGTTCATCGGAAACAACGGCACGCTGGTCGTCAACCGGGGCGGCTGGGAGCTGCTCCCCGAGACCGAGGAGGTCGACGAGCAGCGCCGGTACAAGATGGAGGCGCTCCCCCAGGTCCGACGGGGTCGCGACGAAGACGCGCTGGGCAACCACCACCGAAATTTCGTGGACGCCATCCAGAAGAACGACCCGTCAATCCTGAGATGCGGAATCGAGAGCGGGAGCATCGCGGCGGTCAACGCCCACATGGGCAACATCGCCTTCAAGGTCGGCCGCAAGATCTACTGGGACGCGGGCACCGGGACGTTCAAGGGCGACACGGACGCCAACGCGCTGCTTCGGCCGGAGTACCACAACGGCTGGGAGTTGCCCCGAGTCTGAGACCGCGGGCGCGGGTCACCGTTTGCGCTTGAGCGATCGCCGGTAGTCCACGAGGACCTGGTTCACCAGGGTCTTCGTGTGGCCGAGATAGGCCCGATAGTCGACGCATTTCTCGATCGCTGCGGTGCTGAGGTGCTTTCTCACGACGGGGTGGCTCCTCACCGCGTCGGAGAAGCTCCGCTCGCTCAGGCGCGCCTCGTCGGAGAGCTCCTTCACCAGCGCGTGGGCCCGCCCGCGACCGATGGCCGGTGCCAGCTTCATGAGGAGGGCTTCGGAGCAGACGAAGCCGCCCGCCCGGTCGAGGTTCCGCTTCATGTTCTCCGGCTTGACGATGAGCTTGGCGAGCACACGTTTCATCAGCTCGAGCTGCGCGTCGGCCAGGAGACACGTCTCGGGCACGAACTTCCAGGCGGTCTCGCCCTGGCGATGGTCGTCCTCCCACTCGGCGTGGATGTAGTCGAGAGCGGGGCCCGCGTTCGAACGGAGCAGCCGGCCCAGGAACACGACCGATCCGGACGCCACCGGGTTCTGCTTGTGGGGCATCGCCGAGCTCCCGATCTTGCCCTCGGTGAACTCCGTGACCTCGTCGAGGTCGGTCTGCTGAAGGTTGTAGATGTTCTGGGCGATCTTGCCGAGGGTGGCCGAGAGCATTCCCAACTGCAGGACGAGCTCGCTCAGGCGGTCTCCGGCGGTCTTCACGGGGATTCTCGGCTCTCCGAGCTCGAGCCGTTTCATCAGGAGCGCCTTCACCCGGGGCCCGTGACGCCCGAGGGAGGCCAGCGTCCCCACCGCGCCCCCGAACTCGCCGACGAGCACACGCTTTCGGCCTTCCAGCAGCCGTTCCTCGCCGCGGAGGATCTCGTCGAGCCAC
>CAXMOH010000016.1:0-9460 GCA_964194855.1 uncultured Hyphomicrobium sp. | reverse complement strand
GACCGCGTCGCCGCCGTGCGGGAGCGGATCGTCCGTTCGGCGGAGCGGGCCTCGCGTCCGCCGGAGGGAGTCACCCTCGTCGCGGTCAGCAAGACGTTCCCGGCGGAAGCCGTGAGGACCGCGTTCGCCGCCGGCGTGCGCCACTTCGGTGAGAACCGCGTTCAGGAGGGAGACGCCAAGGTCGCCGCACTCGGCGACCTGCGGTCCGCGGGGCTGACCTGGCACTTCATCGGCCACCTCCAGTCGAACAAGGCTCGGAAGGCCGCTCTTCTCTTCGACGTGGTCCAGTCGGTCGATTCCGTGGATCTCGCCGGGCGACTGGCGCAGGCGGCGGCCGAGGCGGGCCGGACCCTGCGCGCCCTCGTACAGGTCGATCTGGCTGGCGAGACCCGCAAGTTCGGGATCCCCGAAGCCGAGGTGACGGCGGCACTCGAAGCCATCCGCGATCTCGAAGGTCTGCGCGTCGAGGGGCTGATGGTGCTGCCACCGTTCCTCGAGGACCCGGAGGAGCTCCGGCCCTACTTCCGGCGCCTTCGGCTCCTCAGGGACCGCGTGGCGGCGGCGGGGCTGATCGCCGGTGACGCGCTGTCGATGGGGATGAGCCACGACTTCGAGGTGGCGGTTGAAGAAGGCGCCACCATCGTGCGTGTGGGCTCGGCCATCTTTGGGCAGAGAACCGCCGCGGCCTGAGGGCGCGGAAAGAGGAATCGAAGGAATGTTGGTGCTGGCCCACGTGCTCAACGGTCTCGCGATGGTGCTCTATGGGTTCCTTTGGATGTTCAAGATCGTTCTGATCGCTCGGGCGATCACTTCCTGGGTCGGCGCCAACCCGCGCAATCAGATCGTTGCTTTCATCTACATGGTGACCGAGCCGGCCATGCGGGCCGTGAGGCGGCGACTGCCGTCGAGTCTCCGCTACTTTCCCCTCGACATGGCGTTCCTCGTACTCTTTTCCCTCGTACTCTTTGCCGAGTACGCGATCGTTCCGTTGATGATGGACTACGCGGCCCAGCTCAGAAGCTCCGCCATGAGCGGGCCTGTGGATATCTACTGAAGGGGGAACGATGAAGATCACGCCGATGGATGTCGCGCGGCAGGACTTCTCCCGCCGCTTCCGTGGCCTCGACCCCGACGAGGTGCGCGGCTACCTGACCCTCGTTGCCGAGGAGCTCGCCGCCGTGGAGCGTGAAAGAGCAACCCTCGACCAGCAGGTGAAGCACATGGAAGGGCTCCTCGACGAGCATCGCCAGCGCGAGGGGATCCTCAAGAGCACGCTCCTGACCGCACAGAAGGCCTCGGACGACATCCGCGAAGCAGCCAACCGGCAGGCCCACGCCAACGTCAAGGAGGCCGAGCTCCAGGCGGACAAGCTCCTGGAGCTGGCCCAGGGACGGGCACACGCGGTCGAGGGCGGCATCCTCGAGCTCCGCGCGCTGCGCACGGCGCTCCGCACCGACATCCGGGGCTTCGTCACGCGCCTCACGAGCCTCCTCGACCTCCAGGAGGAGGCCGAGCTCGAGGACAACCTTCGCTTCCTGAAGCGTCGCGAGGAAACGGGGACGCGGTAGCCCACGGGCGGGTCTCTGCCGCGACGCACGCCGACAGACTCCAGATGAGCCGAGACGGCCAGGAGCCCGACGTCGACGCGCTCGAGATGAGCGAGCGCGGAGGGGAGTTGACCTTGCGGGTGAGGGTGCAGCCCCGAGCCGCCCGGAACGGGCTGGCAGGCCAGCGGGAGGGAGCCCTCGTCGTGCGCCTGACGGCGCCCCCTGTCGAGGGCGCCGCAAACAAGGCACTCACGCGGCTCCTTGGGCGCGCCCTGGGCGTCGCCCCCTCGGCGGTTCGGATCGTCGGTGGCGCGGGCGCTCGCCAGAAGCGCGTGTCGGTCGCCGGGATCGACGCCGCCACCGCCCGCGAGCGGCTCGGCGCCGGGATGGGGGGGCGATGAATCGCTTCGATCGCTGGTGATCGACGCCGATTTCGCCATGCGGCGCATCGGTCTCCTGGCCACGCTGGGCGGGAGCACGCCGCGGACCGGCGCCGCCATGAGAGACCTGGAGACCCGGGCCGACGCGGCCGTGGCGGCATGGGAGGGACGCATCGTGTGGGTCGGCCCCGACGCCGAGCTCGACCGGAGGGTGACCTTCACGCCGGAGGCAACCGTCCTGGACGCCGGCGGAGCGGCTGTGGTGCCGGGCTTCGTGGACCCGCACACGCACCTCGTCTTCGCCGGTGAGCGGGACGACGAGCTGCGTCTCCGCCTGGCCGGGGCCTCGTACAGTGAAATCGCCGCCTCCGGGGGCGGCATCGTCCGTAGCGTCTCCGCCACTCGGGCCGCCTCGGTCGAGGAGCTGGCCGCAGGTGTGGAGGGACGGCTCGACGAGATGCTCCTCTGCGGCACGACCACCGCCGAGGTGAAGAGCGGCTACGGTCTCGACACCGCCGCGGAGATCCGAAGCCTGGAGGCGATTCAGCTCGCGGCGTCGGCTCACCCGGTGACCGTGGTGCCCACGTTTCTCGGCGCCCACGAGGTGCCCCTGGACTACCGCGACCGGCGAGGCGACTACGTCGACCTGGTCGTCGACGAGATGATCCCGGCGGTCGCCGAGACCGGCCTTGCCGACTTCGCAGACGTCTTCTGCGAGGAGGGCGTCTTCACCGTGGAGGAGAGCCGGAGGATCCTCCTCGCCTCCCGCGAGCACGGGATGAAGCTCCGCATCCATGCGGACGAGCTGGTCTGGACCGGTGGCGCCGAGCTGGCCGGCGAGCTGGGGGCGCGCTCCGCGGACCATCTCGGCTTCGTGTCGGAGGCCGGGATGGACGCTCTTGCCGGCGCCTCGTGCGTGGCGACCCTTCTTCCCGCGGCCACGTTCTACCTCCGCCTGGGGCACTACGCCCCCGCCCGGGCGCTGATCGAGGCGGGCGTTCCGGTGGCGCTGGCCTCCGACGTCAACCCCGGTGGCGGCCTCTCCCCGTCGCTGCCTTTTGCCATGGCCGTGGGGTGCTTCACCATGGGGCTCGCCCTCGAAGAGGCCCTGGCGGCGGTGACGGTGAACGCGGCTTTCTCCCTCGACCGGCAGGACGAGATCGGGACGATCGAGGTCGGCAAGAGAGCCGACCTGGTGCTGCTGCGCTCTTCGCGCCTCCTGGACCTGGTGCGGGTGGGCGTGGGGGCCGTGCAGACCGTGGTGAAGGGGGGACGGGTGGTGGTCCGCGACGGGCAGCGGGTGGAGGATTGACGCTCTCGGCCGCGCCCTGGAGTCGCCAAACCGACGTCGTGGTAGCATCCACGACCTCGATTCCCACCCAATTCTCATGAGCCTCCTCGTCGTCGACAACCTGCGGAAGACCTATCCCGGTACGGGCAAGACCAGGCCGGTGGAGGCCGTGCGCGGGGTTTCGTTCGTGGTCGAGCAGGGCGAGTTCTTCGGGCTCCTCGGTCCCAACGGCGCCGGGAAGAGCACCACCATCGGGTGCATCTCGACTCTCGTGCGCCCGACCGACGGCCGCATCCTCGTGGATGGCGTCGACACCGCCCGGGCCCCGGGCGACGTCAAGCGTCACATCGCCGTGGTTCCGCAGACACGCAACCTCGACACGGACCTCACGGTGCGGGAGATCCTGACGTTTCACGGCCGATACTTCGGGCTGCCGGCTGCCGAGCGGGAGTCCCGTGCGAGCCGGCTTCTCGAGGAGCTGCAGGTCGCGGACAAGGCCGACACGAAGCCCGCGGCGCTGTCCGGTGGACAGCAGCAGCGGGTGATGATCGCCAGGGCTCTCATGCACGATCCGCAGCTGGTGCTCCTCGACGAGCCGACGACGGGACTCGACCCCCAGGCCCGTCGAACCCTCTGGGAGACGCTCCGTGCCCTCCACGGCCGAGGGCTCACCTTCATACTGACCACCCACAACATGGAGGAGGCGGATCAGCTCTGCGAGAGGCTGGCGATCGTCGATCACGGGCGGATCCTCACCCTCGACACCCCCGCGGCTCTCAAGGAGACCCTGCCCGGGGCCCAGGTCCTCGATCTCTGGGTGCGCACCCCCCGGCCGCTTGCCCCGCACCTCGAGTCGATCCCCGGTGTCCACAACCTGGAGCGCGTCCCAGGCGCGGGCGACGGAGACGGGCTCGAGCGTCTCCGCCTCTTCGTGGACCCGAAGGACGGTCTGCTCGACCGAGTCCTCCACGCGGTGCGGGACGGCGAAGCCGATCTGCAGCACGTGAGCCTCGCGCAGCCGAGCCTCGAGGACGTCTACATCCATCTCACCGGGAAGGAGCTGCGCGAGTGACCGCCTTCCTGGCGCTGCTTCGGCGCGACCTCCTCGTGGCCCGTCGCGAAGCCGGGCCCCTGCTCGTCGCTACCCTCACCCAGCCGATCCTGGTGATTCTCGTCTTCGGGAATCTCCTGCCGCGGATGGACCTGGTCGCCGACGGCTTCGGCACGGTGATGCTCCCGGGCCTCATGGCCATCACGATGATGATGGCTGGCGCCCAGGGCGTCCTCATGCCGCTGGTGAAGGACCTCTCCGGGAGCCGCGAGGTGGACGAGAGGCTTCTGGCCCCCATCAGCGTGCGCGGCGTGGCCTTCGAACGCATCACGGCCGGGTCCCTGCACGCGGCGGTGGCCGGCCTCATCGCGCTGCCCGCGATGATGATCCTCATGCACCGGGTGAGCGGGATGGACGTCCGGCCGGCCTGGGCCGCGCTCCTTCCGCTCGCCGCTCTTTGCGGGCTTCTCTCGGCCGCCTTCGGCCTGGCCCTGGGGACCAACGTCCAGCCGCGCTTCAGCGGGCTCTTGTTCGCGGTCGTGCTCGGGCCGATGATGCTGTTCGGCTGCGCGTACTACCCGTGGTCGGCTCTTGCTGCCCTGGGACCGGTGCGCTACCTCTTCCTGCTCAACCCGCTCACCTTCATGAGCGAGGCCATGCGCCTGGCCGTCACCCCGAACGCGCCCCACATGGCGCTCCCGCTGCTGTTCGGCGGGCTGCTGGGCTTCCTGGCGCTGTTCGTCTTCATCGGAACGCGCTCGTTCGAAAAACGCACCATCCTGTGAGGGAGGGCTGATGCCGAAGAAGCGCCCACCGATCCGCCGTCTCGCGGTCAACACCGGCGGAGGCGACGCACCCGGCCTGAACGCCGTCATCCGGGCCGTCGTCCTGTCCGCGCTGAACCACGGGTGGGAGGTGGTCGGCATCCGGGACGGCTACAACGGCATCTTCAAGCCGCAGGAGTACCCCGACGGAGGCCTGGTGCCCCTCGACCGGAAAAGCGTCCGCGGCATCACTCATCTCGGGGGCACGATCATCGGCACCACGAACCGGGGCAACCCCCTCAAGTACCCCACGAGAATGCCCAACGGGACACTGAAGGAGGTCGACCGCACCGACGATCTGGTGCGCAGCCTGGCCGCAAGCGACATCGACGCGGTCGTGGCCATCGGAGGGGACGGGTCCTTGACCATCGCCAACGCCCTGGCGAAGAAGGGTGTTCGGATCGTGGGCGTCCCGAAGACCATCGACAACGACCTCTCGAAGACCGTGATCACGTTCGGGTTCGACACCGCGGTGTCGTTTGCCACCGAGTGTCTCGACAGGCTGCACTCGACCGCCGAGGCACACCGGCGCGTGATGGTCGTCGAGGTCATGGGCCGGTACGCCGGCTGGATCGCCCTCAACGCCGGTGTGGCAGGCACGGCGGATGCCATCCTGATTCCCGAGATCCCCTTCGACCTGAACGCCGTGGCCGCAAAGATCCGCAGGCGCGGGAGCGCCGGCCGCAAGTTCGCCATCGTGGTCGTGGCCGAGGGGGCGCAGCCGAAGGGGGGCAAGCGCTCGGTCCTCGAGAAGCGGCTCGGTGCGGCCGATCGGCTCGGCGGCATGGGAGAGCAGGTTGCGAAGGCGCTCGGCGAGATGACCGACCGCGAGGTACGCCACGTGGTGCTGGGCCACCTCCTGCGCGGTGGAACCCCGACCGCCTTCGACCGGCTCCTGTCTCTGCGCTTCGGCTCGGCGGCGGTCCGTGCCCTCGCGGAGGGGAAGAGCGGCGTCATGGTGGCCCTCGACCCGCCGACCGTCAACTACGTCCCGCTCGCTCAGGCGACGAAACGCATGAAGGTCGTGCCCCTGGACTGCGACACCGTGGTCACCGCCCGCGAGCTGGACATCTGCCTGGGCGACTGATCCGGAATCCCCACCCGGCCCATGGCGTCACTCCGCTACTTCAGGTACTGGTCCAGATCCATGGCGCCGTGGAAACCCCCGAGGATGTGCACTTCCTCCTTCAGCCTCCGCTCCGCCCGTGCCTCTCAACCAACTAGCCGTTGCGTACCGTCGAGCTTCGAGAGGTTCCGGTCGAAGGTCCCGAGGGGCAGGTGACCTGCTTTGCGAGCGGCCTCAAGAACGAGGCAATCCGAGAAGCCCACAGCCGGCCTCTCAAGATAGAGTCCGAGCGCGGTGACCACGACGTCCGAGTCCTGAAGAGAAAGGTTCTTGTGGCTGAGCAGCATCTCGACCGCTGTCGCGATCTCCGCCGGGCCACGGTCGTACACCGAACTCAGGACCCACATCGATTCGACCAGAACAAGATGGGATACCCAAGCCCCATTGGCGACAAACGCCTCTGCCGCCTTGACCTGCCGAGCGTCATCGCGCGTCACGAGCCGCACAAGGACATTCGTGTCAACCGCGCGCATGGCGGTTCTTGACGTGCTTCCGGATACCGTTCTTCAGTTCTGCAAGCGTCCGGCGTTTGGGAGGTCTGGCAAACACTGCTTTGTGCACATCCTCTGAGGTGTACCGGCCCACACGTCGGACGACGATCTTCTCGCCCTCTTCATCCCACTCGAGCACTGATCCGGGGCCGACCCCGAGCCTCCGCCGGATTTCAGCGGGCACAGAGATTTGCCCTTGTGCGGTGAGTTTCGACTGAGCCAAAGCCATGATAGATATACATTACCATGGTAATGGACGGCTGTCAAGAACGATTTGCCGCCCTCGCGATGTCGGGCGAACAGTCAGGAGGCCCCCCTCTGGTATCTATCGAACCCTGCATTCCCGAAGGAACACGTCACGAATTCTCTCAAGCCCGCGCTGTTCCCGCGTCAAGGCGTGCGGGGCGCCCGGGAGAACATCTAACCCAAGCGCCAACAGGCTCGACCGTCTCGGGTTAGTCGCGATCGCGTCGAACGACCCTTCGGGAGGTTGGCGAGTTTTGGCCAATCGGGTTGCCTTGCGAGAGGGGTGGCAGCGTGTCCCCGGCGAAGTGAAAGGCACGCTCTCGTGGTAACCTAAATCCAAACGAATCATGCACTTCAAGCAGTTCTACCTGGGTTGTCTCGCCCAGGCCTCTTACCTGATCGGCTCCGAGGGTGAGGCGGCGGTGGTCGATCCCCGGCGCGACGTCGAGGAGTACCTCGACGAGGCGTCCGCCCACGGGCTTGCGATCCGGTGGGTGATCGAAACCCACCTTCACGCCGACTTCGTGAGCGGTCATCGAGAGTTGGCCGAGCGCACGGGCGCCACGATCGTGATCGGCGAGAAGGCAGGCGCGGCCTTCTCCCATCGAGCCGTGAAGGACGGTGACGAGATCCGGGTCGGCCGGCTGGTCCTCCGCGTCATGGAGACGCCGGGGCACACGCCGGACAGCATCTGCATCCAGGTGGTCGATCCCGAGCAATCGGTCGAGCCCCGGATGGTCCTGACCGGCGACACCCTTTTCGTCGGCGACGTGGGACGTCCCGACCTCGCGGGGGCCGCGGGCCACTCCCCCGAGGCCATGGCGGGGATGCTCTACGACTCGCTTCACCAGAAGCTCCTGCGTCTGCCCGATGCGGTCGAGGTCTATCCCGCCCACGGAGCGGGGTCCCTCTGCGGCCGGAACATGTCGCGGGAGACGTCTTCGACCATCGGCGAGCAGCGTCGCTCGAATGCCGCGCTTCGGCCCATGGCACGGGACGACTTCGTTCGGCAGATGACGAGCGATCTGCCCGAGATTCCCCCGTACTTCTCCCGCGACGTGGCCGTGAACCGGGAGGGGGCGCCGTCGATCTCGAATCGGCCGCTTCCCCCGGCCCTCGCCGCCGAGGATGTCGAGCGCCGCACCGCCGCCGACGAGATCATCCTCGACGTGCGCTCCGGCGCTGCATTCGGAGCCGGGCACGTGCCTGGCTCGGTCAACATCGATCTCCAGGGCGAGTTTGCACCGTGGGCGGGGGCTCTCCTCCCGGCTGCGCTGCCGATCGTGGTGGTCGCCGACGATGACAAACACCTGCGTGAGGCCGTCACTCGCCTGGCGCGTGTTGGCCTCGACAACGTCGTGGGGCATCTCGGTGGCGGGCCTTCGGCCTGGGAGAAGTCGGGGCGCCCACTCGAGCGGATCCTGCAGATGCCGGTCGACGAGCTCGAGGCTCGGATGAGATCCGGACCTGACGAGCTGCAGATCGTCGATGTGCGGCGGCCGCTGGAGTACGCTTCGGGGCACGTCCCCGGAGCCGTCGGATTGCCCCTGGATCGGCTGGAGGCGGGGACCGCCAAGCTCGACTCGGCCCGCCCCCTGGCGGTCGTGTGTGGAAGCGGCTACCGCTCCAGCACCGCCACGAGCCTCCTTCGACGGCAGGGGTTCGCCGAGCTTCACAACGTGGTGGGTGGCACGCAGGCCTGGGTGGACGCGGGCTATCCCGTGGAGAAGCTCGGCTGAGCGTAGGCCCGGGTCGTTCCCCTTCGGGGAGCGTATACTCGCCGCCGTGGCGGTGATACGCACCCTCGTCGACGCGTCCTCGGCCGAGTTCTCCGAGAACCGGGCGCACATGGACGGGCTCGTCGGCCAGCTGCGCGAGCGCCTCGCCGAGGCACGCAAGGGCGGGGGAGACGCGGCCGTCCGTCGCCACACCGAACAGGGCAAGCTCATGGTTCGGGAGCGCGTCGAGAAGCTCCTGGACCCCGGCACCCCGTTCCTCGAGATCGGGGCCCTGGCCGGGTTCGGGATGCACGACGATCAAGCCCCCTCGGCGGGGATCGTCTGTGGGATCGGACGGGTCCGCGGACGCGAGGTGGTGGTCGTCGCGAACGACGCGACGGTGAAGGGAGGGACGTATTTCCCGATCACGGTGAAGAAGCACCTCCGCGCCCAGGAGATCGCCCTCGAGAATCGACTGCCCTCTCTCTACCTGGTCGACTCGGGCGGGGCCTTTCTGCCTCTTCAGGCCGAGGTCTTTCCGGACCGGGACCACTTTGGCCGCATCTTCTACAACGAGGCTCGGATGAGTGCGGCGGGTCTCGCGCAGGTCAGCGTCGTGCTGGGCTCCTGCACGGCGGGCGGGGCGTACGTCCCGGCGATGAGCGACGAGGCCATCATCGTCAAGGGCCGCGGCACGATCTTCCTGGGCGGGCCGCCCCTCGTGAAGGCGGCGACCGGCGAGGAAGTGAGCGCGGAGGAGCTGGGTGGCGCCGACGTGCACACCCG
>CAXMOH010000015.1:0-2551 GCA_964194855.1 uncultured Hyphomicrobium sp. | reverse complement strand
CTCCTGCAACGGCCGGGTGGACGCCCCGAACGGGATCGGAGGGACCAGCAACGTCTGTGACCCGACCCAGGGCTTCACCTTCACCGATCAGACGCGCCGCAACTTCGGCACGATCAACACCCTGCGTGGACACCGCATCATGGAGCTGGCCTTGAAGTTCTACTTCTGACGCACCGCGCATCGATCGGTCCGCTCATCGGGCCGGTCGATGCCGGCAAAAAGGGGCGGCGAGCCCGAGGCTCGCTGCCCCTTTTTCATGCAGGGTTGGTCAGTGGAATCGGTCGGGTCCGACAACTGATAAGATCGCCGACGGTAGTGTGAACGTGCCCAAGACAACCCGCCGGCGCAGGCTAGGCGCCGTCCTCTTCGTCCTCTTCGTCGTGGCGGTCCTCGGCTCCGGCGCGCGGCCAGGGGTCGCCCAGGACGCCCCCGACGACGTCGACATGCTCGTGTCCCGCGCAATCGCCCTTCACCAGGACGGCGACATCCTCGGGGCCATCGACGCCTACCAGGCCATACTCGCCGGCGCTCCGGAGCGGGCGGACGTGCGCTCCAACCTGGGGGCGGCGTACGTTCGGCTGGGACGCCACGGGGAGGCCATCGAGCAGTACCGGCAGGCGCTGGCGGCGAAGACCGGGGACCCGGCCATTCGCTTCAACCTGGGGTTGGCCCTCTTCAAGACCGAGCGCTTCTCCGAGGCGGCCGAGGAGCTGGCCCGGGTCGTCGGGCAGCAACCCGAAAACAAGAACGCACTCCTGCTGCTGAGCGAGTGTCACCTGCAGCTGGGGAACAGCGCGAAGGTCGTCGAGCTGCTCGCTCCGTGGGCGGAGAACTGGAAGGACGACCGGGTCTACGCGTATCTCCTGGGCACGGCGCTGATCCAGGAGGACGACCTGCAGGGCGGGCAGGTGTGGATCGACCGCGTGCTGAGCGAGGGTGACTCCGCGGAGACGCGCCTGCTGATGGGCGCGGCCCATCTGAGAGCCGGCGACCCTCTGTCGGCCAAGGAAGAACTGAGCCGGGCGGTGGCGCTCAACCCGAACCTACCCACCGTCCACTCGTTGTTGGGGCAGGCGCTCCAGCGCATGGGGAACGCGGAGGCCGCCGGCAGGGCCTACCGTCGGGAGCTCGAGGCCAACCCCAACGACTTTCAGGCCAACCTCCAGTTGGGAAACCTGCGGAGAGACGAGGGCCACTACGACGCGGCCCTGGCCTATCTGACGCGGGCCTCGCGGCTGCGGGGCGGGGACCTGAGCGTGCTCTACGCCCTGGGAAGCCTGTACGCGGTGACTGGGGACAACTCGAAGGCCCGCGAGACCCTCGAGGGCCTCGTCAGCCAAACACCGGGCTTCCTGCCCGCCCACGTGCTCCTCGCCCAGGTCTACTATCGGCTGGACCTCCGGGAAGAGGGCGACCGTGAGAGCGCCATCGTTCGCCGGCTGACGGCGGAGCGTCAGGAGAAGGACGCCGGGGCCCGGAAGGACGCCTCGGCGGACGAGGACGCCCCTCTGGGGGATGTCTCGCGACAGGAGCCGAGCAGGGAATGAGGACCATAGGAGCCCGTGGTGAAAGTCAGACCGCGTCGAGGCCGGATCTTTTCCGCCAGCTCTTCGTTGCCGAACCTCGGAATAGTCCCGCTATTCCTGCGGTTCGGCGCCTCGAACGCGGAGAGCACTCCTTCACCCAGTTTCTGACGAAAAATCTCTCGGCCTCGCTCGCGGAGCACTTCCACCACGGTCTCCTAGACCTCATGCTCCGGGCCAGCCTGGGCCTCGTCTGTCTCGCTCTTCCGGCCGCGGCGCGACCCCTCGCGTCACCGCCGACGCCCTCGAGCCCGGCGCCTGCGTCGAGCCCCGGCGTGGCACAGGCCGATCCCGACTTCGAGGGCCAGGCCCAGGCCGCGGAAGACGCACGGGTCGCCGGCCGGCTCGACGAAGCCGCCACCCTTTACCGCAAGGCCCTCGATGCCCGGCCCTCCTGGACGGAGGGCTGGTGGTACCTGGGCACGATCCTCTACAGCCTCGAGCGCTTCGAGGAGGCCCGTGACGCCTTCCGGCGGGTCGTGGGGGCGAAGCCCGAGGACGGGGCCGCGTGGGCGTTCAAGGGGCTGTGTGAGTTCGAGCTCCGCAGCTACGACCGGGCCCTCAGCGACCTGCAACGCTCTCAGCTCCTGGGTCTCCCGAACAAGGAGGTCCATCACGTCGCGGTCTACCACCTGGGGATCCTGCTCACGCGATACGAGCAGTTCGAGGCGAGCCTCGAGCACCTGGCGGGGCTGGCTCGCCAGGGGAACGAGAGCACCAGCATCGTCGAGGCCCTGGGCCTGTCGGTCCTCCGTCTGCCCTTCCTGCCACAGGAGCTGCCTCCCCGCAAGCGAGAGATGGTCCTGATGGCGGGCCGGGCCACCAACCACTGGGCGAACGCCCGGCGGCCGGCGGCGCAGCGAGGCTTCGAGGAGCTGATCCTGCGCTACCCGGAGGAGAAGAACGTCCACTACGCCTTTGGCGTGTTCCTCCTGAAGGAAGACCCGGACGCGGCGCTCGAGGAGTTC
>CAXMOH010000014.1:0-4146 GCA_964194855.1 uncultured Hyphomicrobium sp. | reverse complement strand
TCCGCACGCCGGTCGAAGACCAGCGCCATCTCCGCCTCGGCGTCGTAGACGATCACCACCGGCCGCCCGCCCACGACGTCGTTGACGACGGAGCGCTGGCCGAGCTCTCCGTAGGGATAGGCCCTGGTGACGCCGCCCTCGATCACGCCGATCACGAGCTCCTTCATGGGGCGTCGGGGGTCGATGGCGGACTGCGGGAAGAGCAGCTGGTTGTTGCCGAGCTGGTCGTACGCGCCGTAGGGATACTGGCCATAGTTGCGGGAGAAGCCGGTGGTGAAGCTCACGACCGTCGTATACGGATGGAGAGCCTGCCAGGCCGCCCAGGTGGACTGGACGACCGGCTTCAACGCAGGCTCGGTTCCCCGCAGGTTGCCGCACACGCTCTGCACCTTCATCTGAGACCACAAGCTGTCGGTGGCACGGTCGAAGAGCACGAGGTTGTTGTCGAAGAGGAGCCCGGAGACTCCGAAGTTCAGGGTCTGCCCGGTGATCCGCGGCTCGTAGACCATCCCGCTGCCCGTCAACGGGCAGTAGCTGACGGTGATCGGGACTCCGCCCAGCTCGTCGTTGACGATCTCGTGCCACCAGAGAACGTTGTGGGGATAGGCTCGCGCCTCTCCGCCCTCGATGACGCCCAGCACCAGCGCACCCGGTGCGAGGAAGCTGTCCCCCTCCGACGCGCTCACGAACACGGGGTTGGTCAGGGCGGGGATGCCGTCGCGTCCAGGACCGCCGCTGACGAGCTCCGATTGGGGAACCAGGCACGAGTCCGGGTCGTTCGAGTTGACGAAGTCGCCCACCCCGTCGCCGCTTCCCCCGCCGCAACCCGCGCCGAGTGCGACCGTTAGCCCCAAGACCGTGAGCCCCCCGACCCTGTCCATGGACACCTCCTGGTTCAGCCAAGGTTAGCGCGCCGCCTCGCAGCGGCGGTGTGAGGTCTCCAACAGAACCGTCCGCTTCTATCGAGTACCTTGGAAAGTAATGACGCACTCGTCCATAGACCGGCCCGGCATCACGACGCCCACATTCACTTGGATGATCGGCGCCCTCGCCCTTTTCCTCATGAGCGCCCTGCCGGCCCTCGTCGAGGCCGGCGCCTGGGTGCTTCCGAAGGGCCGCGCGAACATCCAGGTGGCCTTCCTCCACCAGGACACCACGGAGCGGTACTTCCTCGACGGAGAGCGCATCCCGTACTTCTTCGAAGGACACAATCGCACCTCCGCCTTCTACATCGACGGGCGCTACGGCATCACCGATCGGCTCGAAGGCGTCGTGCAAGTTCCGTTCTTCCTGCTCCGCTTTGACGATCTGTCCGACAACCGCCGCTCCAACGGGCTCGGCGACGTGCGCGCCGGTCTCCGATACAACCTGGTCAGGGCCTCACCAGTCGCAACGTTCGACGTGAGGGTGAAATTCCCAACCGGCACGTTCATTAACGATGCCGAGGTCGTCCCCGTGGGCGAGGGGCAGTGGGATCTCGATCTCGCGGGGGAGCTGGCCCACTCGTTCTGGCCCCGCCCCTTCTACGTCAACGGCCGGGCCGGGTACCGCTTCCGGGGCCCCAACGACGAGAGCGGGATCGACTTCGGCGACGAGATTTTCTGGCTGGTCGAGGGTGGGTACACGGTCAGCGAGCGCATCGGCCTCAAGCTGGTCGCCCGCGGCCTTCACGGGAGGGAGGGGACGAGCTTCGGCATCCCCATCGAGACCCTCAAGCGCGAAGCCATCTACGTGGAGCCGGGTTTCATCTTCCGGGCCAGTCCATCCTGGTTCGTGGAGCTCGCGGTCCCCTTTACGGTCTCCGGCCGCAACTGGCCCGCCGGGCCGGTGTTCACCCTCAAGCTCACGAAGGCGTTCTGAGCCGCTCGCTAGCTGGACGGGTGGTTTTCTCGCTCGTACTCCACCAGAACGCGCCGGAGGATCTTGCCCGAGGGTGACTTCGAGATCCTGTCGACGAACTCGACGGCGCGGATCTTCTTGTGGGGCGCGACCCGCTCGGCGACGAACTCCATGATCGCTTGCGCCGAGATCTCCTCACGGACCACGACGAACGCCTTGGGGACCTCGCCGGCGTCGTCGTCGGCTTTCGGAACGACCGCCACATCGGCGATCTTCGGGTGGGTGAGAAGGAGGGCCTCAAGCTCGGCGGGGGCCACCTGCATCCCCTTGTACTTGATGAGCTCCTTCAGGCGATCGACGATGTAGAAGTAGCTGTCCTCGTCCGCGTAGCCGATGTCGCCGCTCTTGAACCAGCCATCGGCGTCCATGCAGGCCTTCGTGGCTTCGGGATTGTTCAAGTAGCCCTGCATCACCTGCGGCCCGCGGATCCAGATCTCTCCCTGCTCGCCCGGCTCGACGTCCTGTTCTGACGAGACGTCGACGATCCGGCACTCGGTATTCGGTGCGGGAGGGCCGACGGATCCGGGTTTGTTCTTGTCTTCCTTGATGGGCGTCACGTGGGATGCCGGGCTCGTCTCGGTCAGGCCATAGGCCTGGGCCACCAGGCAGCCGAGCCGCTCGCTGGCCGCGGCAGAGACCTCCTTGCCCAGGGGCGCCGCACCCGAGAGAATCCAGCGAAGGGACGAGAGGTCGTATTTTTCGACGACAGGGTGCTTCGCAAGGCCCAGGACGATCGGCGGTACGAGGTACGCGACGGTGGCGCGGTGCTCCTGCACGAGCCCCAGAAACTGCTCGAGGTCGAAGCGTGGCATCGAGACAACAGTGGCCCCGGCGCGAAGCGCCAGGCTCATGACGACGACCATGCCGTAGATGTGACAGAACGGGAGGACGCCCATGACGACGTCGGACTCCCGCATTCCCCCGTCGAGGGCGCTCAGCGTCTGCTCGACGTTCATGACGAGATTGCGGTGCGAGAGCATGACGCCCTTCTGGAGCCCCGTGGTGCCGCTCGAGTACGGAAGGGCGACGAGATCGGTGCCGGGGTCGATGTCGACCCTGGGCGGGTCGCCGTCGTTGTCCAGGAGGGTGACAAAGGATGTGGCGCCTTCCGCTTCTCCCAGGACGAAGATCTCGTCGACGCTCGTGCCCTTCACCCCCTCGCGAACTTTGTCGAGAAAGGGCGGCACGGTGAGGATGAGCTTCGCACCGGCATCGCTCAGCTGGCGATTCAGCTCTTTCGGCGTGTAGAGAGGGTTGATCGTCGTGTTGATGCCGCCCAGGCTGGCGACCCCGTGAAACGCCACGGCGTACTCGGGACAGTTGGGGCAGAAGAGCGCGAACACGTCGCCCTTCCCGAAACCGCGATCGGACAGCCCCCTGGCCGGTTGCCGTACCCTCGCGGACAGCTCTCCGTACGTCAGGACGCGGCCGCTCGGGCCGTCCACGAAGGCGTTCTTGTCCGCCAGGGCCGCGGCGCCGGCAAGGACGTACTCGGTCAGGGACTGATGCGGATCGGAGACGTCCGGGAAGGGGCTGCGGTGGATCATGAGGCCTCGCTCCTATCAAGGGCGTCATTCTGAGCGCCTCCTTCGTCGGGGTGGCGCGAAGAATCTCCCGATAGCGTCGCGGCTATCGGGAGTCGTTCGTCGCTGCTCCACATCGAAGCTCCTCGGAGGATGACGAGCGGGGCTCATCATAGGCCTCGTCCACTAGAGCTTGAGGATGTCCACCAGCTCCTTCACGGCCGCGGCCGACTTCTGGAGCGCCGCGTCCTCGTCTTCGGTGAGCTTGATCTCCCAGATCTTCTCCACGCCCTTCGCTCCGAGCTGGGTGGGGACGCCGACGTAGAGCCCCTTGATCCCGAACTCGCCTTCGAGGTAGCAGCAGCAGGGCAGGATCTTGTGCTTGTCCTTGAGGACGGCGTCCACCATCTCGGCGGCGGCTGACGAGGGGGCGTAGTAGGCGCTGCCCGTCTTGAGGAGGCCGACGATCTCCGCCCCGCCTTTCCTCGTCCGCTGGACGATGGCGTCCACCCTCTCCTTCGCCATGAGTTCCGTGATCGGGATCCCGGCCACCGTCGAGTAGCGCGGGAGCGGAACCATCGTGTCGCCGTGGCCACCCAGGACGAAGGCGTGGGTGTTCTCCACCGAGACCCCGAGCTCCATGGCGATGAAGGCGCGCATTCGGGCCGAGTCGAGGATTCCGGCCATGCCGAACACCCGATGCTTCGGAAAGCCGGAGACCTTG
>CAXMOH010000013.1:0-3039 GCA_964194855.1 uncultured Hyphomicrobium sp. | reverse complement strand
CCCATGATCCCGGTCTTCACCGGCGTGAAGGTTGCCGTCCGGTCCTGGACGATGAAGACACCATCCCTCTCCTCACCGCGCCGGCGGGGCCCCGAGCTCTCGGAGGTGTCGTCGGAGTCGTCGCCGCCCACGCCCGATTCGATGACGTTGCCGTCTTCGTCGATCTCTCGGACGACCACGGCCTGGATCGGGACGGCGAGGACACCGTTCCGGGTGGCGGTCGTGATGTCCGCGCTGGCGTTCAGGCCCGGGCGAAGGTTCGGCGGCGGGTCGCTCAAAACGATCTTGACCTTGAAGTCCTTGGGCTGGTTGCCGGTGTTCGCGCCGAGCTGGGCCTGGGCCTGCGACGTGTCGGACCCTCGCACGATGGCCGAGGCGCCGATCTCGGTCACCTCTCCTTCGATCTCGAGACCAGCGAGAGCATCGACCGCGATCACCGCCTTCTGGCCGACCTCGAGGTTGGCGATGTCGGTCTCGTCGACCATGACCTCGCACTCCATGACCGACAGGTCGGCCACCGTCATCATGACGGTGGGATTGAAGCTCATTGCCCCGATGACCATCTCGCCCTCTTCCTTGGGAAGGCTCGTCACCACCCCGTCCATCGGGGAGTAGACCGTGGTCTTGTGGAGCTCGTCTCGGGTGGAATCGAGCTGCGCCTGGAGCTGGGAGACCCGGCGCCCGGCTGCATCCACCGCCGCCGTCTTCATCTTGAACTGCGCCTCAGCCTGATCGTAGGCCTGCTGCGAGATGAGCTTTTCGTCTCGCATCCGCGTGTTGCGCTCGAAGACGAGCCTGGAGGCGTCCAGGTCGGCCTCCGCGTGGTGCAGCTCCGCCTGGGCCGCCGCCACCGCGGCCACCGACTGTCGCTCGCCTGCCTCGTAGCGCTCGGACTCGATCCGGGCCAGGATCTGGCCTTTCTTCACGGCGTCGCCCTCGCGGACACGGAGCTCGACGATGCGGCCCGAGACGTTTGGCCCGATGTTGACGTAGCGCCTGGGGCGAACCTCGCCCGAAGCCGTCACGACCTGCACCAGGTCCTGAGTCTCGACCGTGCCGATCTGCACCTCGGTGCGGCTGCGTGTCTCCCGGACGACGTTCACGCCCACGATGCCGCCGATGAGAGCAACGGCGCCGACCGTCCCGAGGATCCGTTTTGTCCTGGTGGTCACCTGAAGCCTCCAAGATGTCCCAAAAGGTTAATTACGCTGGAGGCGGCTCATTTGTTCAGCGGAAACCGCTGGAGTCCAACGGCTTAGGATATCGCATGTCTCGGGGGGCGGGCGGGGAACGTGACTCTTGCTGCGGTCTGCCGGTGGTGTCGGCGCGGGAGCCCCCAGGCATCTTGTATGGGCACGGCTTCGCAGGTACGGTTGCGCATCCGGCAAGGGGTCCCACCGGAGAGCCGACGAGCATGCTGATCCTCCCGACAGGGCTGGAGAAGAACGAGGTCAGGCGCATCCCCTGGGTCAGCGCCGGGCTGATCGTCGCCTGCGTGCTCGTGCAGGTCTTGATCGCCACGTCGTTCGCCGACGACGAGGCGGAGACCGAGCACCGGCTGGGGCAGGCGATCCAGTTTCTCGTCCGGCATCCTTACTTGAGCGCACCACCCGAGCTGGTCACGCTGCTGAGCGAAGAGGGCCGTGCCGCCCTGGAGGAGATGCGTGCGGACTGGGCGGCGAGCGGCGCCCTGGTCTCACCGGCCATGGCCGCGCAGGAGCAGGAGCGGCTCGACGGGATCACCGGTGAGGCGTTCGCCCTGCTGCAGAGCCTGCCGTCGTACCGTCTTGGATTCATACCAGCCGATCCCTGGCCGCCCACGCTCTTGACTCACGCGTTTCTGCACGCCGGCTGGCTGCATCTGCTCGGGAACATGCTCTTCCTCTTTCTGAGCGGTCCGTTCATCGAGGACCTCTACGGGCGGCCGCTCTTTGCGGGACTTTACGGTCTGGCCGCCGCGGCGGGAGCGGCTTCGTTCGCGCTCGGCGCGCCGGAAAGCGCCTTTCCTCTCGTGGGCGCCTCCGGCGCCATTGCCGGGGTCATGGGGGCTTTCCTCTGGAGGCTGGCGGCCCGGCGGATACATTTCATGATTCTGCCGGTGCTCTTCATCCCGACCGTCCGCTTCCACGTCACTCTGCCCGCGTTCGTGGTCCTCCCGCTCTGGGCCCTGCAGCAGGTCTACTATGCCTCCACCGCCGGGGCGGACTCGTCCGTCGCCTTCTCCGCCCACATCGGAGGCTTCCTCGCCGGTCTCCTGTTTGCCATCGCCCTCTCCGTCTTCAGGATCGAGGAGACCGTCGTCTCCCCGGCGATCAACAAGGAGATCCTGCTCGAGCAGAACCCCGGCATCGAGCGCGCGGCGGAGGCGCGGCTTCGGGGCGATCTCCTCCAGGCGCAACGGGCAATCCGGGCCGTACTGCAGAGCGAGCCGAAGAGTCTCGATGCGTGGATCGAGAGCTGGGAGATCGCCCTGGCGCAAGCAGACGGCAAGGAGGCCGGGCGCTCGGGGCTCCGGCTGATCGACCTCCTGGGACGCCAGGGGGAACGGGAGCTGCTCTGGGACGTCGCCAACGACAAGAGGTGGCGCCCACTCGAGATGCCGAGCCGGTTTCTCTTCGCCGTGGCGGGCCTCTATGCCCGGGACGGCGACGGCCGGGAGGCCATCGCGCTCTATCGGCGTGTGTCGTCCCAGGGGCCCGAGGACGACGTCGACGTCCTGCGGGCGCTGGTGAGCGAAGGCGAGATTCTCGCTCGAGCCGGTGATCCGAAGGCCGCCCGGAGGGCGTTCGACCGGGCGCGGGCACACCCGAAGTGCTCCGAGCCCTGGATCGAACGAATCAACGGCGCGCTCGGGACGTAGCGGGGGCGCCTCTCCGGGCTGGTAAGATCGAGGAATGGCTCTCGACGATCGCGCCCGGACACCGGCCGACATCCCCGTTCCCGAGATGGAGAAGCTCCTCTCGCGAGCCCTCTCGCGAGGGGGGACCTTCGCGGACCTCTACTTCGAGCACGAGACGACATCGTCGCTCCTCCTCGAGG
>CAXMOH010000012.1:0-2418 GCA_964194855.1 uncultured Hyphomicrobium sp. | reverse complement strand
TCTGGCCACGCCACCGACGTCTTTGTACGAGGAGGCCCAGGTCCGCGATCCTCGAACCGACCTCGAAGCCCTCGAGCAGATCGTCGAGGCCCTGGCCCGACGCGCCGCGCGCCGGCTCAAGCCCTTCCAGCTCCTCGTCCGAGGAGTCACGGTGGAGGTGCGGCGCAGGGTCACAGTCGATCGAAGGAGCGAGGCCTTCGCCCACGGCCTGGCCCGCGAGGGAACGATCGCGGAGCGAGCCCGCGCGCTGGCTCTGCCTCTTTTCGACCCCCCGGACGGAGTCCGCGCGGTCGTGGTCCGGCTGAGCCACCTGGAAACCCCGACCGCACAGGCTCCCCTCTTTCCGGCACTGCGTCCGGCCCGCTGAGCATCCGCAACGCCACCACGGGTTGCTAGAATCACTCCCGTGCCGTCTTCTTCGTCCCGTCGACCGACCCGAGCCCGAGTCACCCGGATACTCGACGCCCTCGAGCAGGCCCACCCCGAGGCGCACTGCGCCCTCCGCTACCACTCCGCCTTCCAGCTGGCAGTGTCGACGATCCTCTCCGCCCAGTGCACGGACGAGCGCGTCAACATGGTGACGCCCCACCTGTTTGCCCGGTTCTCCGACGCTCCGTCTCTTGCCCGCGCGGACGCGGCCGAGGTGGAGGAGATCATCCGATCCACGGGCTTCTTCCGAGCAAAGACCCGCAGCATCCTGGGTTTCGCCCGAGGACTGGTCGAGGTGCACGGCGGCGAGGTGCCCCGCTCGATGCCGGAGCTCGTCAAGCTGCCCGGCATCGGGCGCAAGACGGCCAACGTCGTCCTGGGACACGCCTTCGACATCAACGAAGGCATCGCTGTCGACACCCACGTCCTCCGCGTGGGAAACCGCCTGGGAATCGCCACGGGCGACGACCCGATCAAGGTCGAGGCTCAGCTCATGGAGCTCATCCCCCGCCAGCGATGGACGCGCACGACCGACCTGGTCATCTTCCACGGCCGAAAGATCTGTGACGCCCGTCGACCCGCCTGCGGGACGTGTCCTTTGTTCTCCATCTGTGCCTGGGAGAGCCGCGAGGCCTGGGCGACGGAGCCCCTCCGGGCCACCGGCCGGCACCGCGCGTCGGGACGGGTGGCGACGAAAATCAAGCGGACGAAGAAATGACCCGTGGGCTCGCCCCCGGCCCACCAGAGGACACCCGAATCTCGCCTCTGCCTTGACACGGGCCCCCGAATACCATAAGAATGTGAGGTTTGCGAGTTGCGCGAGAGAGCTCGCGCGTGTGAAAGGTACCGACTGGATGCCGACATACATCCCCAAGGCGGGGAGCTTCGAGAGCCGTTGGTTTGTCGTCGACGCAAGCGGCAAGGTGCTTGGCAAGGTGGCTGCCACCGTCGCCAGCATCCTCAGCGGCAAGACGAAGCCGATCTACACCCCGTTCCTCGACACCGGAGACCACGTCGTGGTGGTCAACGCCGACCAGATCGTGCTCACCGGCACCAAGGAAAAGGCCAAGCTCTACCGTCACCACACCGGCTACCCCGGCGGCCTGAAGACCGCCGCGGCGAGCGACGTGCGCAAGGAGCATCCCGAGCGCCTCGTCGAAGCGTCGGTCCGGGGGATGTTGCCGAAGACCAAACTTGGCCGGGCGATGTTCCACAAGCTGAAGGTCTATGCGGGCGCGAAGCACCCGCACCAGGCGCAGAAGCCCGAGCCCCTCAACCTGTAGCAGGAGATCAAGAGCCTTGAGCACAACCCCCCTCGAGTACTACGGCACCGGGAAGCGCAAGACCTCGATCGCCCGCGTGCACCTGCGCCCGGGCACGGGCGAGTTCCGCTTGAACGACAGAAACCTCGACGAGTACTTCGGCGGGACCGAAGCGCTGAAGCAGATCGTCAAGCAGCCCTTCGCGATCACGGAGACACTGGACAAGTTCGACGTCCTGGCCACCATCCGAGGCGGCGGCGTGTGCGCGCAGGCGAGTGCCATGCGACACGGCATCTCGCGGGCGCTGTGTGAGTACGACATCGAGCTGCGCCTGAGCCTCAAGAAGGCCGGCTTCCTCATGCGCGACGCGCGTATCAAGGAACGCAAGAAGTACGGGCAGAAGGGTGCTCGGGCTCGCTTCCAGTTCTCAAAGCGTTGATCGCTATTCTCTCTACGACTGCATCCCCCTCCCCTGTCGTCCCGGGGTGGGGAGCCAATATCGAGCCCCTCGAGGATGAGGGGCCGGAAAGCTCCGCCGGCCGGCGTGCCGCGCGGGGCTGACAAGGAGGCCGTTTTGTCCGAGACCGAGACCCCTGCTCCCACCCCTGAAGCGCCCGAGGAGGCCACTCCCGAGGCGGCCACTGCGCCTCCCGAGGCGACCGCTGCACCTTCCGAGGCGTCCAGCCCGGCGCCCGCGGCAGCGACTCCGACCGCACCAGCGGCCGCC
>CAXMOH010000011.1:0-15595 GCA_964194855.1 uncultured Hyphomicrobium sp. | reverse complement strand
TGGCCCTGGCTCGCCAGACCCAGGCTGCCCTGGAGGGAGCGCGGCTGCACCAGGTGGCCCTGGAGAAGGAGCGGCAGGACCGTGAGCTCCAGATCGCCCAGGAGATCCAGCAGGGCCTGTTCCCGCGCTCGACACCCTCCCTCGAGGGCTTCGAGCTGGCGGCGGAGAGCCGGCCCTGCCATCAGGTCGGAGGGGACTACTACGACTTCATTCCCCTGGACAGCGGTCGGCTCGGGGTCGTGATCGCCGACGTGTCGGGCAAGGGGACACCGGCGAGCATCCTCATGGCTTCGGTCCACGCCTCGCTCCGGGCGACCGCGGGGACGGCCTCGCCGGCAGTCGTCCTGAAGCGGCTCAACAAATTCGTGTGCGCCAGCACGCAGGACAGCAAGTACGTGACCCTCTTCTACGGCGAGATCGATCCGTCGTCGCGACGGCTGAGCTACGTGACGGCCGGCCACATCCCGCCCTACCTGCGTCGCGCCGACCGAAGCGTGGAGAGGCTGCGGGCGGGCGGGCCGGTCATCGGGCTGCTCGAGGACGCGACCTTCGACGAAGGAGAGATCGAGCTTCGCCCTGGCGACCTCCTGGCGGTCGTGACGGATGGCGTCACGGAGGCCTTCTCGCCTGCCGACGAAGAGTTCGGCGACGACCGCGTCTGCGACAGCCTGCGTGCCAGCGAGAGCGGAGCCTCCTCCGCCCTGGCCGATCTCGTGGGCGCCGTCGAAGAGTGGACACACCGGTCGGGCTTCGACGACGATCTGACAGCCCTCATCGTGAGAACGAAATAGACATGCAGATGCGCCTCTTCAACACCCTGTGCGGCCACGTCGAGGCCCTCGAGCCCCTCTCTCCTCCGGAGATCCGCATGTACGCGTGCGGCCTCACCGTCTACAACCGGGGCCACGTAGGCAACTACCGCACCATCGTCACGACGGACGTGCTGAGGCGGGCCCTCCGCCTGCTCGGCTACGAGGTGAAGGGTGTCCTGAACATCACCGACGTCGACGACCGCATCATCAAGCAGGCCGTTGAGGCCAGGCAGGACATCACCGAGTTCACCGCGCCGTGGATCCGGGCCTTCGAGGAGGACATGGCGACGCTCGGCATCGAGCGGCCCGAGCACGTGCCGCGGGCGACCGAGCACCTGCCCGAGATGATCGACCTGATCGAGCGGCTGAAGGGCCGCGGCCACACCTACGAGGCGGACGGCAGTGTCTACTTCCGCATCGCATCGTTCCCCGAGTACGGGCGGCTGTCCCGACTCGACGTGGCCGGGATCCGGGACGGGGCGCGGGTCGACACCGACAAGTACGACAAGGAGAACGCCCGGGACTTCGTCCTGTGGAAGTTCAAGGGCGACGAGCCCGAGTGGGCGCAGTGGGACGCTCCGTTTGGCCGCGGCCGCCCGGGCTGGCACGTCGAGTGCTCGGCGATGAGCATGAAATACCTGGGCGAGACGTTCGACCTCCACGTCGGGGGCGAGGACTTGATCTTCCCGCACCACGAGAACGAGATCGCCCAGAGCACCGGCGCCACCGGCCAGCCCTTCGTCCGTCACTGGCTCCACGTCAAGCACCTCCTCATCGACGACGAGACCATGTCGAAGAGCAAGGGCAACTTCTTCACCATTCCCGACATCGTCGCCCGTGGGCATCGGCCGGAGGCCATCCGGTACCTGCTCGCGGGGGCCCACTATCGAAAGCCTCTGAACTTCGGCTTCGAGGGCTTGCAGCAGGCCGCGGCCGCCATGGATCGCATCCACAGCCTCGTCGAGCGCCTCGCGGAGGTCGACGGCGAGGGGGACGAAAGCCCCGGGGCGGAGGCCTCCGAGGCGGCGCTGAAGACGTTCGAGGAGGCGCTGGCCGACGACCTCAACACACCCGAGGCCCTGGCCGCCGTTCACGGCCTCGTGGGTCGGGCCAACGCCTTGATGGCGGATGGCCGGCTCCCCCGGGCCGGAGCGGAGACCGTCCGTCGCACTCTCGAGACGATGAACTCGGTCTTCGGTGTCCTCCTCCCCTCGGCGACCGCCGATACCCTTTCCGCCGAGGAGCAGGCCGTGTTCGACGAGCGACAGGACGCGCGCAAGCAGAGGGAGTTCGGCCGAGCCGACGACGCCCGTGGTCGGCTCGAGGCCATGGGGGTCCTCCTCGAGGACACGCCCCGCGGGACCCGCTGGCGGAGGAAGCGTTGATCCCGACGTCACCGTGAGCGCAGCCGAACGTCGAGGGGTCGCCGGAGAGGACCTGGCCTGCGACCACCTCCGCGATCAGGGGTGGGTGATTCTTGAGCGGAACTACCGCTGTCGGGTGGGGGAGCTCGACATCGTTGCCCGCGACCGCGGCACCCTCGTGTTCGTCGAGGTCAAGGAGCGCGCCGACGCGTCCCACGGCGCCGCCGTCGAGGCCGTGACGGGACCCAAGCGCCGACGTGTCATCCGGGCGGCTCTGCGGTGGGCCTCGGCCCACGGCGAGTCCGAGTCCCGCGTGCGCTTCGACGTCGTGGCCATCGACCGGGGCCCGGACGGACCCACCGTCCGCCACGACCGCGCGGCGTTCGACGCCGATGGCCGGTGAGACGCGTCAGCAGGCTGCCAGGGTGAGGGGGAGCTTGGAGCGGGAAACGGGATTCGAACCCGCGACTTCGACCTTGGCAAGGTCGCACTCTACCACTGAGTTATTCCCGCTCAGAGTAATGACTCACCACCATAGACAGGACCCATGCTCTCGTCAAGGAGCTCTCCTTGATCGAACGGCCGCCCCTCGCTACTATCTGAGTTTGCCGCAGGCGGCGTAGCCAAGTGGTTAAGGCGGAGGTCTGCAAAACCTCTATTCCCCGGTTCGACTCCGGGCGCCGCCTCCAATTCCTCGACAGCTTGCGAAAGACGATCTGCGGTGTGCCATGGCCTCGAACCCGCTCGAGCCCAGGTCCCGGCTATCTGGAGAGATCGCGGATCCAGATGTCCTTGAACCGCATTCGGCCCTGGCCGCCCGAGTGCAGCTGCAACGCGATGACTCCCTCTGTGGCACCTGGGGCGGGATAGGTGAAATCGAGCATCTGTACGCCGTTGAGGTACGTCACGTAGCGGTTGCCCTCGACCTTGATGAGCATGTCGTTCCAATCATCGGGTCGGATGACCGTCTCCAGCTCGGGGGCCGGCCAGGCAATCCAGCCCTTTCCGTCGCCGTAGATGCCGCCCGTGTGATGTCCTATGGTGCGATCGATCTCGACTTGCCTTCCCTCGGTCACAGTGGCCGTGCCGGGCTCGAATTCCGTGTGGAGATAGACGCCGCTGTTGCCGCTGGCCTCACACTTGAATCGCAGGGAGAGATGGAAATCCTGGTAGGTCTTCTCGGTGGCCAGGTAGCCGTATTCCTCTGTGATGCCTTCCCCGTAGATCGCCCCGTCTTCGACGACCCACTTCTCGTGGCCGACCTCGGTCCAGCCAGTCAGGTCCCGGCCGTTGAAGAGGCTCTCCCACTCCGGGGCCAGGTTTCGGCTCTCCTGAGCGAAAGCCGAGGTGGTGAAGAGCAAGGCGAGGACGGGGGCGACAGCACGCATGGTGTACTCCTTCCGGGCAAGCTCAGCCCTGTGGTTCTGAAGCCCCGAGTATAGGGGCGAACTTCCCTCTAGCGCAGCATCACCCAGCAGACCGCCCAGCCCAAAAGGAACGTGACGACCGAGGACGCCCGCCAACGGGCGACTCGCTGCTCCTGAAGCTCGATCTCCGAGAGCGCCTGCTGGAAGTCTCTCCAGTCTGCCTGCATGAGCTCCATGATGCCGGTGGTGTTCGCGTCGCAGAGATGATGGACGGAACAGATCCCGGAGTCTTGTACCGTGCATTCAGTGGCTTCTGCGTTCATGTCCCCTCCCTCTGGCACGGCGGATGCTCAGAGCCCCGCGTTGTGTGCGTGCGCCCCATGCTTAGTCGCGACGTGACCACGAAGTCAATCCAGGGACTTGGAGATGGGGGCCGCACGGCTCAGATCTCGGACGAGTGTCCTCTGAGAAGGACATTCAGGGGAGCGTGGCATCGTTCGTATCTGGCTTATTGACAGCGTGTTACGACAATCGACAAAGGTGGCACTCCTCCTGCAATAAGACTCGACAGCGATTGGGCCCGGCCAGGGCGTCGGGAGCGAAAGGAGGACCCCGTGCAGCGAACACTCTTGAGCCTCATCCTTTTGCCCCTGCTGGCGGGGGCCTCGAGCCCGGCCAGCGCCGGCGGACTCGACGTTCGCCTCGGCGCGTTCGTGCCGAGGGCCGAGAGCAATCTCTTTCTGGACGACGAGAGCCTCTACTTCGTTTCGAAGCAGGACTGGGTCGGATTCACCTGGGGCATCGAGTACAACCACGTCCTCGCGAAGAACCTCGAGGTCGCGGTGCACGTGGATGGCTACCAGAAGACTGTCCAGACGTCCTATCGCGACTGGACGAGACCCGACGGAAGCGACATCTTCCAGACCCTCCGGCTCAACATCACCCCCTTTGGGCTCACATTCCAGCTCGTGCCCACGAGCAAGCGGACGAAGGTGGCGCCCTTCATCGGGGGCGGCATCGACTTGTTCTACTGGAAGTACCAGGAGTTCGGTGACTTCATCGATTTCTTCGACCCGGACCTGCCCGTCTACGAGGACAACTTCATCTCGAGCGGCGTGGCCTTCGGGTTCCACGCCACAGGGGGAGTGCGGTTCTACCTGAACCGCGACTTCGCCATCGTCGTGAGGGGCGTGTACCAGTGGGCCGAGGCCGACATGGGGGGCGATTTCAGCCCCAACGAGCCGGGGCTGATCAATAGGTTGGATCTGTCCGGCGCCGGGCTCACATTCGGGCTGCACGTGCGGTTCTAGGAGCCCCGCCGGCGGGGCCGGGGCCTGCTGGTCCCGGTCTCCGCCGGCTGCTATCATCGATTCATGAAGCTGTCACGGTTGGGCGTCCTCTCCGCCGCGGTCCTGATCGGGGCCACCTTTGCCGGCGGGCTTCTCGGGAACCGCGTTCTGGCCGGTGGGGGTGACCTCACCGAGGAGCTCAGCGTCTACACGGCCATGCTCGCCGCGATCGAGCGGGACTACGTCGAGGAGGTCCCGAGCGATCGGCTGGTGTCGTCGTCCATCCGCCAGATGCTTCGGACCCTGGATCCCCACTCGAACTTCTTCGAGCAGAAGGACTACAAGTCGATGCAGGAGCGCCAGAAGGGGAAGTACTACGGCCTCGGCATCAGCGTTCAGTCGATCGACGGCAGCATCACCGTCGTGGCCCCTTTCGAGGGCACCCCTGCTCACCGGCTCGGGATCCGGGCCGGCGACATCATCAGCCGCATCGAGGGTGAGGACGCCCGGGGCATGAGCATCGACGACGCGGTGAAGCGCCTTCGAGGGCCCAAGGGCACTCCGATCCGCATCACGATCGTTCGTGAAGGCTACGACGAGCCGCTGGCGTTCACCGTCATCCGGGATGCCATCCCGCTTCACTCCGTACCGTACGCGTTCATGGTGAGCCCCAGTGTGGGCTATATCCGGCTGACCGATTTCAACGAAACGACGGCCTGCCGACCGGGCGAGAGCGAGGGGTGCGAGCGGGAGCTGGAGCGTGCGCTCACCCGGCTGGGAACACAGGGGGCGAGAGCCTTCGTCCTGGACATCCGGGACAATCCTGGCGGCCTCCTGGACCAGGCGTTCGCGGTGTCCAACCTCTTCCTGAAGAAGGGGCAGCTCGTGGTCTTCACCCGAGGCCGCTCGCGGCGCGACGAATCGAACTACATCACGGAGACGGAGAGCCCGTGGGTGGATGTGCCCCTGGTCGTTCTGACCTCGCGGCACAGTGCCAGCGCGTCGGAGATCGTAGCGGGGGCGCTGCAGGATCACGATCGGGCCTTGATCGTGGGCGAGACGACCTTCGGAAAGGGACTGGTGCAGACGATCCTGCCTCTGCGGAACGTCCGGGGCTATGCCCTGGCCCTGACGACCGCGCGGTACTACACCCCTTCGGGGCGCTCCATTCAACGGGAGTACTCATCGACCGCGCTCGAGGACTACTACTCCCCCCGGAACCGCAAGCCCTGCGACGAGGGGACCGGCGAGGCCAGGCTCACCGATGCCGGGCGAACCGTCTACGGCGGCGACGGCATCACGCCCGACTACTGCGTGGAGCCGCAGAAGCCCAGCCGCTTCGTCTCGTACCTGATCGGGCGGCAGGCCTTCGTCGGCTTTGGCCGGGGCTTCGCCCCCGCCGGCGGCCAGGGTGAGGCGGACATCGCGGGCACCGGGACGCGCTCCCACGTCGAGTCGGAGGACGTGAAGCTGATCGGCGAGGAGTTCGCGGTGGACGACGGCGTGAGGGAGGACTTCCGGACGTACCTCGAGTCGCGCGAGCTTCGCTTCACCGAGGAAGACCTCGAGGAGAACCGAGTCATGGTGGACCGGCTGATCGAGGAGCAGGTCCTCGGGCAGGCGTTTGGCGAGGGCGTAGCCCGACGCCGAGGCGTCGCGTGGGATCCGCAGCTGCAGCGCGCCCTCGAGTTGATCCCCCGCGCGGAGCTTCTCCTCGGCGACCCCGACGGCTTCGTGGCGGAGCGCGAGCGCGAGCGCCGGCTGGCCGACGCCACTTCCGCCGAAGCTCGCCCCGCCGCTGCTCACCGGTAGTCCTCGTCCCTGAGCGATCTCCCGTGCCCCGGGGGCCGTGCTACGATGCTTGTTTGGCATGGCCGCAGATATCGTCCTGAAGGGAGTCCGCGTCCACAACCTGAGGGGAATCGACGTCACGATTCCCACTCACCGCCTCGTGGTCCTCACGGGAGTGTCGGGGTCCGGCAAGAGCAGCCTGGCCTTCGACACCCTGTACGCCGAGGGCCAGCGGCGCTACGTCGAGAGCCTGTCCTCCTACGCGCGACAGTTCCTCGAGCGCATGGAGAAGCCTCGGATCGAGGAGGTGGAGGGGATCTGCCCCGCCATCGCCATCCGTCAAAGGAGCCTCTCGCGCAGCCCACGGTCCACGGTGGGAACGACCACCGAGGTGCAGGATCATCTCCGGCTCCTCTTTGCACGGGTTGGAAGAACGGTGTGCCCCGAGTGCGGCGGAGTGGCCCGGCGCGACACCGCGGCGACCGCGGCCGACACGCTTCTCGCGGAGGCCCGGGGGGAGCGGCTCCTGCTCGGCTTCGAGCCGGAGGATGTGACGGCCAGGGCCCTCGACGGGCTGCGCAAGCGCGGGTATCGCCGCCTGCTGGTGGGTCCGGATCTCGTCGACATCGAGGACGACGGGTTGGAGGCGGCCGCTTCGGCCGGCGTCGGGACGGCGGTGGTGCTGGATCGGATCAAGGTGGACGAGGAGGCGCGGGGCCGGATGGTCGACGCTCTCGAGGTGGCCTTCCGCGAGGCCGGCGGGCGGGCCATCGCGGAGGTGCCGGGGAAGGAGAGGCGACGCTTCTCCGAACGCTTCGAGTGCACACCCTGCTCCCGCGAGTTCCTCGAGCCTCAGCCGCGCCTCTTCTCCTTCAACAATCCCTATGGGGCGTGTCCGACCTGCCATGGCTTCGGCAACCTGATCGAGGTGGATGTCGACCTGGTCGTACCCGACAAGAGGCGCAGCCTCGCCGAGGGCGCGATCGAGCCCTGGGACAAGCCTCACTACCGTAAGCTCGAGGCTCAGCTGAGGCGGTTTGCCAGGCGTCGAAGTATCCCGATCGACGTGCCCTGGTCGTTTCTGCCCGAGGGGCAACGGCGTCTCGTCCTGGAGGGCGACGACGATTTCCCGGGCGTGCTGGGCTTCTTCCGGTGGCTCGAGGGGCGGAAGTATCGTGTCCAGGTCCGAGCCTTTCTGGCGCGGTATCGGGGCTACCAGGAATGTCCGGACTGCCAGGGGAGCCGGCTCCGCCCGGAGGCCATGCGGGTCCGGGTGGGCGAGCACTCGATCCAGGACGTGGCGGGCATGACCGTGAAGGCGGCGCGCGAGTTCGTGCGCGAGCTGTCGTTGTCTCCCACCGAGACCGCGATTGCCAGCCGAGTGCTCGACGAGATCGGCCGTCGCCTGTCGTTCCTGGAGGACGTGGGGCTCGACTACCTCACCCTCGACCGTCCGTCTTCCACGCTCTCCGGCGGCGAGTCGCAGCGGATCGCGCTGGCGGCGGCTCTCGGCACCGGACTGGTGGGGACGCTGTTCGTGCTGGACGAGCCTTCCGTGGGCCTCCACCCGCGCGACACGGACCGGTTGGTCACGATCCTCAAGGCGCTTCGGAACCAGGGAAACACCGTCGTCGTCGTCGAGCACGACCTCGACATCATCGCCGCGGCGGACCACATCATCGACCTGGGGCCTGGTGCGGGAGACCAGGGCGGACGAGTGGTCTTCCAGGGAGGTCACGCCGCCCTCGCGGAAGAGACTCGCAGCCTCACGGCCAAGTATCTCCGGGGCGATCTGCGAATCGCCGTGCCCGGGCGGCGACGGCGGGGCAACGGGCTGTTCCTGGAAGTCAAGGGAGCCAGCGTCCACAACCTCAAGGAGCTCGACGTCCGCATCCCCCTTGGCGCCTTCACGGTGGTGAGCGGGGTCTCGGGGTCCGGGAAGTCGACCCTCGTCCACGACGTGCTTGGCGCACGCCTGCGGCGACGGCGCGGAGGAGGAGATCACAAGGGCGAGCCGGTCGTCGAAGGGATCGAGTACATCGAGCAGGTCGAGATCGTTGACCAGGCGCCGCTCGGGCGCAGCCTTCGGTCCAATCCCGTGACCTACATGAAGGCCTTCGATGCGATTCGCGAGCTCTTCGCGCGCACGCCGGGGGCAACGAAGGCGGGCTTCAAGGCGTCCCACTTCTCGTTCAACATGCCGGGCGGTCGATGCGAGGGCTGCGGCGGAGACGGCCGAGTGCGTGTCGACCTTCAGTTTCTCGCCGATGCCTATCTCATCTGCGAGAGCTGCAATGGACGCCGATACCGCCCGCCGGTCCTCGAGGTCCAGTGGCGCGGCCGATCGATCGACCAGGTGCTCGAGCTGACCGTGAGGGAGGCGCTGCAGTTCTTCTCGGGACAGCATCGGGTCACCCGGCGGCTCAAGGTCCTGGATCAGATCGGCCTGGGCTACCTCCGGCTGGGCCAGCCCTCGAGCACCCTCTCCGGTGGGGAGGCCCAGCGAGTCAAGCTCGCGGCGCATCTTCTCCGTCGGCCCGGGCCCCGGGTCCTGTACATGCTCGACGAGCCGACGACGGGACTTCACATGGGCGACGTGGCGGAGCTCCTGAACGCCCTGCAGCGGCTGCTCGACGGGGGCGCGACGCTCATCGTCATCGAGCACAACCTTCACGTCATCAAGCAGGCGGACTGGATCGTGGACCTGGGACCCGAAGGTGGGGCCAGGGGTGGCAAGCTGGTGTTCCAGGGGACGCCGGAGGCGCTGGTGGCCCGCGGAAAGGGCCACACCGCACGACACCTCGGCCGCATCATGCCCCGCGCGGAGGACGCGACGGCGTGAACCGCCGCTGAGCGATCTGCTATCATCCGCGATCATGGCATTGCTGCGAAATGACGTGCTCCGTTCGGGAGCGCTGTGTGCTCTCGTGGGAGTCCTGGCCCTCGGCCTGACGGTCGGCGCCGGTGCCGGTGTCGTGCTGGCCGCGCCACAGGACTCCTTCGAAGACCAGATCGCCAACCTGAAGAGCCCCACGCCGAGGACCCGGCAGCGGGCGGCCAAGGCGCTCGGCGAGAGTCGCCGTGCCGCGGCGGTGGCCCCGCTCTCAGCGCTCGTGCGAGACCCGGAGCCGCGGGTGCGGCTGGAGGTCGTTCTGGCCCTGCGGGAGCTTCGCGATCTGTCGGCGGTGCCGGCGCTGGTGACGTCGCTGCAGGATGGCGATCCGAAAGTCAGGGAGCAGGCGATCGGAGCCCTCGTGGAGATCTACTCCGAGCGCGAGCGCAGCGGCGCAGTGGAGCGGTTTCTCCAGACGTTCTCGGACGAGTTCGACCGACCGTCCGTGCCGCCCTACACCACGGTGGATCCCGCGGTGTTCCGGGGCCTGAGCGGGACGTTGCAGGACGAAGAGAGCCGCCTTCGGGCCATGGCCGCCCAGTCCATCGGCATACTGGGTGGAGTGAGCGTGTCCGACGCGCTGGTGGCTGCACTCCAGGATCCCGAGTCCAACGTGCGCGGTGCCGCCGTGACGGCGCTCGCCAAGGTCGGCGATGCCGAACAAGGCAAGGCCCTCATCCCTCTCCTGGCGGACGACTCGTCACAGGTCCGCAACCGGGCCATCGAGGCGCTGGGCATCCTGCATGTGACCGAAGCGGGCCCGGCCCTCCGGGAGCTGTTCGAGCAGAACCGGCGCCGGAGCCTCGCCACCCGTGTCCTTGCGGCTCTCTCGAAAACCGGTGATCCCGGCCAGGCCGATCTCTACCGCGAGCTGCTCGCCTCCACCGATCCCGACCGGCGCAGGATGGCCGTGGAGGGATTCGCCCGCATCTCGGACCCGGCGATGCTGGACGGCTTCAAGAAGGACTTCCAGCGGGAGAAGAACGCCGACGTTCGCCTGGCGTACAACTTCGCCCTCGTCCTGCTCGGAGACCGGGCCTTCGTGGACTCCATCGTGCTGTCCCTGGGTGCCTCGGGCAGCCGCGGCGCGCGGGCGCGGGGCTACCTGATGGAGCTCGGGCCGGCGTACGCCGTCGATCTGTATCCCTACCTCGGAGATCAAGACGCCAGTGTGCGTGCGAACCTGTGCGGTGTCCTGGCCGACCTCGGCGACCCGGCGGCAATCGAGTGGCTGAGTCGGCTGCTGTCGGACCCGGACTCCAACGTGGCAGACGCTGCCAACCGGGCCATCCAGCGCCTGCGCCGCGAGCCCGCTCCGCTTTCGGGGGAGTGATGCGCGGCGGCCTCGTCGTCGTCGTGGTCGCGATCGCCCTCATCGCCGGCTGCAGTGGGGGACCGGGGGGCCTGGGCGGTGGTGCCGGCGGGCCGGTCGAGGAAGCCCGGGCGCTCATCGAGCAGGGCGACTACGACGGTGCGCTCGCCCGCCTGGGGAGTGGGGAGGACCCGGAGTCCCTGTACCTGCTCGGTCGAGCGTGGGCAGGGAAAGCGGCCGCCGGTGCACGTGGCCCGGGAGCGGGGCTCGGCCCCGAAGAGATGCGGGCTCTCGACTTTCTCGAGAGAGCCATCGCTGCACGGCCGGACCACGCCGGCGCACACCTGGCTGTGGCAGGGCTCCTGGCGCCACACGTCCCCTCACCCGGCACGAGCGCCGGCGGGGCGTCGGCGCCGGACGCGGCTCCGGGTCCGGTCGTGACCGCAGACCGCGTCCTGGGAGAATACGGCGCGGCGGTGCAGGCCGATCCCGCCGACAAGGAGTCGGTGGAGGCGCTGATTCGATTCGCGATCCGGATGGAGCGGCCCCGTGACGCCGAGGCCGGGTTCCAGGAGCTCACCAGGCGTGACCGGGAGAACCCGGATCTGCTCGTCCGCTTCGGAGACTTCCTCGTCGGCCCCGGGGGGGATTCCGAGGCGGCGCTCGGCGTCTACGCCCAGGCCCTCATGTGGCGTCCCGACGATTCCGAGACGCACCTCAAGATGGCGGACATCCACATCGCGGCTGCCCAGCGCCACCTGGGCGAGCACGAGTTCGTCGCAGCCGAGAGGCGGCTGCGCGAGGCCCGAAAGAACGTCGTCGACCCGGGCTCCCCTCAGGCGGGCGAGCTGCGGCGGGTCGAGAGAGAGCTCGCCGACGTGAGCGGCCGTCGGTAGTCGGAAGGCGGGGTGGCTAGAACGGGTTGTGGCCGAGCCCGTTGTCGTCGACGAACACCTGTCCGCTCTCGCGGGGTGTTCCCACGTCTTCGAGCACGGTGAGGGTCTGCTCACCCACCTTGAGGCGGGACGCCGTCACGCCACGGGAGTCCGTATCGACCAGGTGCGGATCGAAGATCCGGACGCGGTGCGCGGCCACGTCCGGCGGCCAGTTCACGGGCACGTCGGCGGCTCGACCGGTCCAGAGGAAGCCCGGCGAGGGCTCGAGGAGGATCTCCTCGCCCGGTCGCATCCAGCTCCCGAAGAACACCACGCGATCCACGCAATTGCCCAAGGCGTTGGCACATCCATTGGGCTGGCGGTACTCGATCTTGACCGACGTGTAGGTGGCGAGGGGGAGCTCGGAAGGTCCCGCGGGCACGTCCGGCTGGAACTCGTAGCAGCCCGTCAGCATCACGAGCAGGACGGTCAGACCGAGGGGCAAAAGCCGAGGCGTCATGTCGTCGCGGGATCCTCCGGCGGGCCAAGTGCCGCGCTCGAGCGTGCCTTGCCCGCCCCCACGAACGGATGATAGCATCCTCTCCACTCCTATGGTGGACGTCGACCGACCGCTGATCCTCGTCATCGACGATGACAGCGCCCTGCGCCGGATCTGTCTGGACCTCCTGACCGCGCGGGGATACCGCGGCTTCGGGGCGGCGACGGTCGGAGAGGGGCTCCGCGAGTTCGCCGAGCGCAAACCCGGCGCCGTGATCCTCGACCTCAAGCTGCCCGACGGGACCGGCCTGGACGTCCTGCGGGAGCTGCAGCGGCTGTCCCCCCTCACGCCGGTCGTGGTCGTTTCGGGGCAGAACCGGGTCACCGATGCGGTGGAGGCCATGCACCTGGGCGCGGCGGAGTATCTCGAGAAGCCCGTCGCCAGCGATCGACTCTACGAGGTCATGGCCCGGGTCCTGGCCCCCATGCCCACCCGCGACGAGCCGCCTGCGGAGCCCATGCTCGAAGGCACGCGCTACGGGATGGTGGGGCACTCGGAGGCGATGCAGCGGATCTACCAGCTCGTCGACATGGTGGCCCCTTCCCGGGCCCGGGTCGTGATCAGTGGCGAGAGGGGGAGTGGGAAGGAGCTGGTCGCCAGAGCCATTCACGCCTTGTCGCAGCGCCGCGACAAGCCCTTCATCCAGCTCAACTGTGCCGCCGTTCCCGCAGACCTCATCGAGAGCGAGATGTTCGGTCACGTCAAGGGCGCCTTCACCGGCGCGGTGGCGGATCGAAAGGGCACCTTCGAGACCGCGGACACGGGAACCCTCTTTCTCGACGAGATCGGCGACATGAGCACGGTCATGCAGGCCAAGCTCCTGCGCACGCTTCAGGAAGGCGTGGTGACACCGGTCGGCAGCTCCAAGAGCCGATCCGTCGACGTCAGGATCCTCGCTGCCACGAGCAAGAACCTCCTGGAGGAGATCGAAGCAGGCCGATTTCGCGACGACCTCTACGACCGCCTCAACGTCGTTAACATCACGCTCCCGCCGCTGCGCAACCGCCCGGAGGACGTGCCTCTGCTCGCGGAGCACTACATTCGCCTCGGGAGCGTCGAGAACGACATCAAGCCCAAGCGGCTGACGCCCCGGGCGATGGAGTTCCTCTCACAGCTTCCCTGGCGCGGCAACGTGCGCGAGCTCCGAAACCTCATGGAGCGCCTGGCCGTCATCGTGGCCGGGGACACGGTGACGCACCAGGACGTGATGGACGCCCTGCACATGACGACCCCGGGCCCAGCCGATGACGGGTCACCCATGCCGCTGAAGCAGGCCCGATCGCGCTTCGAGCGGCAGTACATCCTCGAGCGCCTCGCCGCCAATCGCGGCAACCTCGGGAACACCGCCCGCGATCTCGGCATCGAGCGGACGAATCTCTACCGCAAGATGAAGCAGCTCGGGATCGAGTCCCCCTCCAAGCGCCAGTGACGGCCTGAGCCTCGTCTCTCCAGCGAGTGTTGAGGAAGTGATAATCGCGCGTTGTGGATGCGCGACATTCACCCCTTTCGGCCTCTTCCCCTCCCGCCGTCTATCTCGTTATGAATCAATGAGTAAGGAGAAATATCCCAAGTTGGCCCGAAGCATGCAATAAGGGGGAGACAGCGAGGGGCCGCACCCCTCAGTCGTAGCCGCAAGGGATCGGACGGCGCCACAGGGCGCAGGCAGGGTTTGGAGGGAGCTCTGCTTGAGACCTGGGGAGCCACGCCGCCCGGTACGGCTTGGCTGAGGGAGGCGGTCCCTTTCTTTTTTTCATAGACCCCCAGCCTGTACCTGCCCACGTGCCTTCCGCAGCCCTGCGCGACGGCGATTCTTTGACCCTGACTGGACGGCCGGTGTAGAGTCCGATGTTTGCCCGGCGCGCCGTGAGAGCCGCCAGGGGGGAGGGACAGGCGTTGGCGCCCAAGAAGGCCCTGATCACCGGGATCACCGGACAGGACGGAAGCTATCTGGCCGAGCTCCTCCTCGAGAAGGGCTACGAGGTGCACGGGCTCGTGCGCCGTAGCAGCTCCTTCAACACCTGGCGGATCGACCATGTCCGTGACCAGCTCGTCCTGCACTACGGCGACCTGGTCGACCAGAACAGCCTGGTGCGGACCCTGGAGGCGGTGCAGCCGGAGGAGGTCTACAACCTCGCGGCCCAGAGCCACGTGAAGGTCTCCTTCGAGATGCCCGAGTACACCACCGACGTGACCGCGCTCGGAGTCCTTCGGGTTCTCGACGCTGTCCGCGACCTTGGTTTCAAGACGCGGGTCTACCAGGCGGGCAGCTCGGAGATGTTCGGGCTCGTGCAGGAGACGCCGCAGACCGAGAAGACGCCGTTTCACCCCCGCTCACCGTACGCGTGCTCCAAGGTCTTCGGGCACTGGATGGCGGTGAACTACCGCGAGGGCTACGACCTGCACGTCTCCAACGGCATCCTCTTCAACCACGAGTCGCCCCGCCGCGGCGAGAACTTCGTCACGCGGAAGATCACCATGGGTGTCGCCGCGATCAAGCAGGGCCGGGCCAAGGAGCTGCGCCTCGGCAACCTGGACGCCAGGCGGGACTGGGGCTTCGCCCGTGACTATGTCGAGGTGATGTGGAGGATGCTCCAGCAGGACGCGCCCGACGACTACGTGATTGCAACGGGGGAGACCCACTCGGTGCGCGAGTTCTGCGAGGAGGCCTTCTCCCACGTCGGGCTCGACTGGAACGACTTCGTGAAGGTGGACCGGAAGTACTTTCGGCCGGCGGAGGTGGACCTGCTGCTCGGCGATTCCAGCAAGGCCCGAAAGGTCCTGGGCTGGGAGCCGAAGGTGACCTTCAAGGAGCTGGCCCGGATGATGGTCGAAGCGGACATGGAGGCCGAGGGCCGGCACCCCATCCACCCGCGCTAGGAGAGAACCAGGGCGCGCGGCTACCGCGATACCGCGGCCTGTGCCTTGATGAGGATGAGGACGTCGAGCTCCTTCTTCAAGCGGGGCAGGATCTCGTCGTAGTCGTAGGCCCCGAGCGTCTCCGTCCCCTTCTTGAGATTGACGTGGGTCGGCCCGCACCAGAGGCCCAGGTCCGCGTCGTCGGTCTCCCCGGGACCGTTCACACGGCATCCCATGACCGCGATGGTCAAGGCGTGAGACTCGGCGTACGCGGTCATTGTCTTCACCTGCTGGGCCAGCTCCACGAACTTCTCGTTCTCCACTCGCGAGCAGGAGGGGCAGGAGATGATGTTCAGGCTGTCGTCGTCGAAAACGGGCACGGAGCGGAAGCGACCCTCGGCGATGTCGGTCAGGATCTGCCGGCCGACCGTCACCTCCTCGTGCTTCCTGGGGTTCGGGAGGGTGAGGCTGACGCGG
>CAXMOH010000010.1:0-4651 GCA_964194855.1 uncultured Hyphomicrobium sp. | reverse complement strand
GAGTCGGTGGGAGGAGACCTCACCCTCGAGGCGCGCCACGCCGGAGCCGTGATCGCGGACGTGGCTGGGAGTGTCGACGTTCAGACCAGCTACGAGGGTGTTCGTCTCGAGCGGATCGAGGGAAACGTGACGGCCCGGGTGGAGCACGGGTCCGTGAGGGCCGAGGAGGTGAAGGGCGCGCTCACCGCAGAAGCGAGCCATGACGGCGTGTGGCTCGACGGCGTCTCGGGGCATGTCGAGGTCGCCGTGCGAGGTGGCGGACTGGAGGCCCGAGAGCTCAAAGCCGGTGCTCACGTGCGGTCCCGGGGCGACGTGTCGATCGACGGCTTCGGCGGAGCAATCGACGTGGAGACCGAGGGCGGCGACGTCCTCTTGAAGCCCGGGCGCCCGATCACGGAGCCGGTGATCGCCTCGGCGAAGAAGGGTGCGGTGCGCCTGGAGGTCCCTGCCGGGAGCCGCTTCACCCTGGAAGCCGAGTCCCGCCACGGCGAGCTGGTCCTGGACGTCCCGGAACTCGAGAGATCGCTCGGGAACGGGCGGATCACTGGAACCATCGGCGGAGGTGGCGTCACGGTGCAGCTCGCCGCCGACCAGGACGTGACGGTGACGCCCGGCGGCTCCGCGCTTCCAGCCGAGAGACCCTAGGAGACCGTCGACGAAACCCGGCTCGAGAGTGGCGTGCCTTTCGCCCTTGCCTCGCCATCGCTCCTTCCTGTAAACTTCCGGCCCTCCGACAGACCGCCACCCTCCGGTGGCCGCCGGACGGACCAGCAAGAGGGCGACCTGAGGACGATGAAGATCGATATCAAAGCACCTCCTCTCCTCGGGACGGAGTTCCCCGCCCTGAAGCTGTTCAAGCGAGGCAAGGTCCGTGACGTGTACGACCTGGGAGACCGACTCCTCGTTGTCGCGACGGACCGACTGAGCGCCTTCGACGTCGTGCTGCCCACCGGCATCCCGGGCAAGGGCATCATCCTCACCCAGGTCTCGCTCTTCTGGTTCGATCTGCTCCGAGACCTCGTGCCGAACCACGTCATCACCGCCAGCGTCGACGAATACGACGCGGATCTGCAGCAGTACCGCGACGAGCTCGACGGCCGCTCGATGATCGTGACGAAGACCGAGGTCCTGCCCGTCGAGTGCGTGGTGCGGGGCTACCTCGCGGGCTCGGGTTGGAAGGACTACCAGGCCACCGGCTCCGTGTGCGGCATCCCACTGCCGGCGGGGCTCCAGCAGTCGGCGCGGATCGAGCCACCGATCTTTACTCCTGCGACCAAGGCGGAGACGGGGCATGACGAGAACATCCCGTTCGAGACCATGGCGGAGACCGTCGGACCCGAGCGCGCCGAGGAGGCGCGACGGATCAGCCTGGAGATCTACTCGCGGGCCCGCACGCACGCAGAGGCGCGGGGCCTCATCCTGGCAGACACCAAGTTCGAGTTCGGGCTCCACGAGGGCCGCCTCATCTGGATCGACGAGGCGCTGACCCCGGACTCCTCGCGCTTCTGGCCCGGGGATGAGTACGAGCCGGGACGGTCGCAGCGAGCGTTCGACAAGCAGTACGTGAGGGACTATCTCGAGACCCTCGACTGGAACAAGCAGCCGCCGGGGCCCGAGCTGCCTCCCGATGTCGCGGAGCGCACGGGCGAAAAGTACGTGGACGCGTTCGAGCGCCTTCGGGGGAAGGCGCACTAGGCAGGCGGTAAGGGCTGCCTGAGTCCCGCCCGGGCCGACCCGGCGGGGCCGTCGGCAGATCAGGGGGCGTCGTCGCCGTGAAGCAGCAACTGGACGCGCTGATTGTCGAGATGGTCGACAAGGGAATTCGCTTTCCCGACGCCAAGCGGGAGTTCGAAAAGCGCTTCATTGCCCGCGTCGTCCAGCGCCACCGGGGCAACCTCTCCCGCGCCGCGCAGGACCTCAGGATCCACCGCAACACCCTCGGTCGAAAGATCGAGGAGTACGAGATCTCCCAGGTCACCCGGCGCATCGACCGAGGCCATCGCTCCCCGTAAGTGGTTGTCGAACAATGACAACGACGTCTCCGTGGGACGATGTGAGTCCCTCGCTGGCAGTCTCCTTGACAGAGTGCCAGTCTCCCCTGTATCTTATCTTAGCAGTCGACACTGTCGACTGCCAGGGCGCTCGTCGGCCGCTTTTCTTGCCGACGACGCCAGCCGAAGACGTTAGCGTGAATCAGTCAAGCAGAACATCGCAGAAAAGGAGATGGGGCACGATGGCGAAGGTTCGTCCGCTTCACGACAGATTGCTGGTGAGGCGCATCGAGGAAGCCGAGACCGTCAAGGGCGGGATCATCATCCCTGACACCGCGAAGGAGAAGCCCCAGGAGGGCGAGGTCATCGCAGTGGGCAAGGGCAAGACCCTCGACAACGGCACGAAGATCGAGCTCGATGTGAAAGCCGGCGACAAGATCCTCTTCGGGAAGTACTCCGGGACCGACATCAAGATCGATGGCGAGGAGTTCATGATCCTCCGAGAGGACGAGGTTCTGGCCGTAATGGGCTAGCTGGGAGCGTAACGCCCCAGCCACACTTCACTAAAAACAGGAGAATGCAGGAAGCATGGCGAAGCAGATTACGTATGGAAACGATTCGCGCCAGGAGTTGCTCCGGGGTGTGAACCGGCTGGCCGACGCGGTCAAGGTGACCCTCGGCCCCAAGGGACGCAACGTCGTCCTCGACAAGAAGTTCGGCTCCCCGGTCATCACCAAGGACGGCGTCACCGTCGCCAAGGAGATCGACCTCAAGGAGCCCCTGGAGAACATGGGCGCCCAGATGGTCCGCGAGGTCGCCTCCAAGACCTCCGACGTCGCGGGTGACGGCACCACCACCGCCACCGTGCTCGCCCAGGCCATCTACCGCGAGGGCAGCAAGAACGTCACCGCGGGCGCCAACCCCATGGACCTCAAGCGCGGCATCGAGAAGGCCGTGGAGGCGGTGGTCGGCAACATCCAGAAGCTCTCCAAGCCCGTCAAGGGCAAGGAGATCGCCCAGGTCGGCACCATCTCCGCCAACCAGGACGAGACGATCGGTTCGATCATCGCCGAGGCCATGGAGAAGGTCGGCAAGGACGGCGTCATCACGGTCGAGGAGGCGAAGACGCTCGAGACCTCCCTCGATGTGGTCGAGGGGATGCAGTTCGACCGCGGTTACCTCTCGCCCTACCTCGTGACCGACCCCGAGCGGATGGAGGCGGTTCTCGAGAATCCGCTGGTCCTCATCCACGAGAAGAAGGTCTCGAACATGAAGGACCTGCTTCCGGTGCTCGAGCAGATCGCGAAGCTCGGCAGGCCGCTGCTCATCATCGCCGAGGACGTCGAGGGCGAGGCCCTGGCGACTCTCGTGGTGAACAAGCTCCGCGGGACCTTGCACGTGGCCGCGGTGAAGGCGCCAGGCTACGGTGACCGTCGCAAGGCCATGCTCGAGGACATCGCGATCCTCACCGGTGGCAAGGCCATCACCGAAGACCTCGGGATCAAGCTCGAGAACCTCAAGATCGACGATCTCGGCACCGCGAAGAAGATCACCATCGACAAGGACAACACCACGATCGTGGAAGGCGCCGGCACGGCCAAGACCATCGAAGGCCGGGTGAAGCAGCTCCGCACCCAGGTCGAGGAAACGACCTCGGACTACGACCGCGAGAAGCTGCAGGAGCGGCTGGCCAAGCTCGTGGGCGGGGTCGCGGTCATCAAGGTCGGGGCAGCCACCGAGACCGAGATGAAGGAGAAGAAGGCCCGGGTCGAGGACGCGATGCACGCGACCAAGGCCGCGGACGAGGAGGGGATCGTCCCCGGCGGCGGGGTCGCTCTTCTGCGTGCCGAGAAGGCCATCGAAGACCTGAAGCTCGACGGCGACGAAGCCGTGGGTGCCGGCATCGTCCGTCGCGCGCTCGAGGAGCCGCTTCGCCAGATCGCTCAGAACGCCGGCCTCGAAGGCGCCGTCGTGGTGGCCAAGGTTCGCGAGCAGAAGGGCGACGACGGCTTCAACGCTCAGAACGAGAAGTACGAGAACCTGATCGCGGCCGGTGTCATCGACCCGACGAAGGTGGTTCGTACCGCTCTTCAGAACGCGTCGTCGATCGCCTCGCTCCTGCTCACCACGGAAGCCCTCGTCTCCGAGCTGCCGGAGGAGAAGTCCGAGCCTGCGGGCGGAGGCGGAGGCGGGATGCCCGGTGGCATGGGCGGCATGGGCGGCTTCTAGACATCGCATCATCGAACCGGGGGGCAGCCCCCGGAAGCTCGAAGAGGGACGGCTCCGGCCGTCCCTCTTCGCATTTGTTGGCGAGGAAGGGAGCACTTCCGCTACGGTCTCCTAGGGCAGCTCCAGCGTCTCCTCGTTCCCTTCCGGGTCCCGGAGACGGACGGCCTCCTCGCGAATGTCGAGGACCGTGAAGCCCAGGGCCGACTCGCCTTCGGCAAGCAGGAGCACCTCGCCGTCGATGATGACGGCCGCCACGTGGCGAGAGGAACGCTGCACGAGGCCGATGAGGCGGGCACGGGCCGGTCGAGGTGTGGCCTCGTCGCTCAGGACGGTGCCCTGCGAGTCCGCATGTCGATCCGGGAGCGTCGGGGCGACCCGGGGCTCGTCCGCATAGCGGAAGATGTCGCGAATCTCGAGAAGGTCGGAGTCCG
>CAXMOH010000009.1:0-5335 GCA_964194855.1 uncultured Hyphomicrobium sp. | reverse complement strand
CGCTCACGATGGTCTGAAGGGCAGCCTCGTCCGAGAGCTGGACGAGCCCCTCTCGCTCGACGATGGCGCGGGGCCCCTCTCCCGAGGTCCACATCTTCTCGAAGACCTCCTTGGCGATCTTCCCGCTGATGGTGCCGTCGCCGATGAGCTTGACGAGGGTTCCAAGCTCTGCGGGGGCGACCTTGGACTCATCGATTTCGCCATGGCCTTCGTTGAGCTTTCGGAGGACCTCGTTCATGACCCAGTTCGATGCGGTTTTCGGATCGCCGCTCTCGCCGGCCACCGCTTCGTAGTAGTCCGCCACCGCACGGGACTGGGTGAGCACCCCGGCGTCGTAGTCCGGGAGGGTGTAGTCGTCCACCAAACGACGTTTCCTCTCGGCGGGCATCTCGGGCAGCGACCGGCGCACCGCTTCGACCCACTCGGGCGTGACCCGAAGCGGGGGAAGGTCGGGCTCGGGAAAATAGCGATAGTCGTGCGCCTCTTCCTTGGAGCGCATCGAAGCCGTCTCGCCCCTGTCTGCGTCCCAGAGGCGCGTTTCCTGCACCACGGCACCGCCGGACTCGATCACCGCCACCTGGCGAGCGATCTCGTGCTCGATGGAGCGAGCCACGTTTCGGAACGAGTTGAGGTTCTTGATCTCGGATCGGGTCCCCAGCGCCGTGGCGCCGCGCCGCCGAACGGACACGTTGGCGTCGCAACGGAGCGATCCCTCCTCCATGTTGCAGTCGGAGGCCTCGGTGTAGAGGAGAACAGCCTTGAGGGCGGAGAGGTACTCGAAGGCCTCCTCGGCGCCGCGGAGGTCGGGGTGCGTGACCATCTCTATGAGGGGCACTCCGCTGCGGTTGAAGTCGACGCCACTCTTTTCTTCCGACCAGGAGAAGCCGTCGTGGAGGAGCTTGCCTGCGTCCTCCTCCATGTGGATTCGCTGCAGGCGGACGCGCCGGGAGCCCCCGTCGGCGGCGCCGATCTCGATCCAGCCCTCGAGGGCCACGGGCTTCTCGAACTGGGAGATCTGATAGCCCTTGGGGAGGTCGGGATAGAAGTAGTTTTTCCGTGCCCAGATCGACTCCTCCTGCACGGTGCAGTGGGTGGCGAGGGCCGCACGGATCGCCAGGGTCACAGCGTCGCGGGAGAGCACGGGCAGGGCGCCGGGCAGGCCGAGGCACACCGGGCAGACGTTCGTGTTGGGCGGATCGCCGAAACGATTGCGGCACGAGCAGAAAAGCTTCGTCCGGGTGAGGAGCTGGGCGTGCACCTCGAGCCCGATGACCGGCTCGTACTCGGCCAGGATGCTGGAAAAGGAACGCTCGGCCACGTCCATGGAACGGCCAGTCTAGCACCGGCCAGCGCCGGCCGGCTTGACTCCTTCCGGACGGGACAGTACACACGGGTCATGAGGCAACCACGGCGAGAGCCCGCCGGAGATTTCGAGGAGTTCCAGGCCTCGGCCCTCTTCTGCGGCCGGTGCCAGACGGCCCAGCCGGTCCGGGAGCGGCTCCTGCTCGTGCTGCCGGACGGCGAGCTCTTCGAGTACCTGTGCTCGGCCTGCGGCACGTCGGTGGGAACGCGAAAGGCGGAAACGCAAGCGCCGCCGGTCGTCCTCTCCTGAGAACGGCCCACCCCGGCCCTTCTTTGACATCGGTGACGACGGGGCAGTAACGTCCGGCGCGAATGAAGCCCATCGACCTGCGCTCCGACACCGTCACCCAGCCCACGGCGGAGATGCGCCGTGCCATGGCCGAGGCCGAGGTGGGAGACGACGTCTTCGGGGAGGACCCGACCGTGAAGCGTCTCGAGGCGCGGGTTGCGGAGCTCCTTGGCTTCGAGGCGGCCCTGTTCGTGCCGTCCGGGACCATGGGCAACGCCATCTCGATCCGCATCCTGACGCAGAGAGGCGACGAGGTCCTCGTTGAACGGCGGAGCCACGTCGTCCGCTACGAGCTGTCGGCGATGAGCGCGCTCTCCGGCGTCATGCCGAGGAGCGTGGAGGTCGCTGACGGGCACTTGGGTCCCGAGCACGTGGCCGACGCGGTCTCTCCCCCGGCGTACTACAAGTCCGACGTGACCCTCGTCGTGCTCGAGAACACGCACAACCTCGCAGGCGGCACCCTGCAGGGGGTGGCAGAGACCCAGGCCACGATCGAGGCGGCAAAGCAAGCCGGGTTCAAGGTTCACGTCGACGGCGCCCGGATCTGGAACGCGGCCATGGCGCTCGGCGTGGCACCGTCGGCGCTCGTGGCCGGGGCGGACACGGTCATGACGTGCCTGTCGAAGGGGTTGGGCTGTCCTGTCGGGTCGCTGGTCGCTGCGTCGCGAAAGCGCATCGAGGAGGCGCGTCGCGTGCGAAAGCTCCTGGGCGGTGGGATGCGCCAGGCCGGCGTCCTGGCTGCCGCGGGGCTGTGGGCCGTCGACGAGGCGGTGCAACGACTCACCGAAGACCACTCCCGGGCCCGACGTCTGGGCGACGCGCTCGGTCGCTCGCCCGGTGTTCGCGTGACGGTCCCCCAGACCAACATCGTCGTGGCCGACCTTGAGACGCGTCCGGCCCCGGACGCCGTCGCCATGCTCGGGGAGCGGGGCGTGCTGGGAATCGCCATGGACTCCCGGACTCTCAGGCTGGTCACGCACCGCGACGTGAGCGAAGAGGACTGCACCCGCGCCGTCGAGGTCATCGGGACCGTTCTCGGCTGAGTCGCAACGCCGGCTCCGGGCGGCCCGGGCCTGCGTGGTAGGCTGCCGAAATGCGTCAGCGGAGCGAGGTGCTCGTCGTCGACACCCGCCGGGGCCTCAACGAGATCACGCCCGCTGTGACCACGGCCGTCCGGGCTGCCGAAGTCCGCGAAGGGCTTTGCAGCCTCTTCATCCGCCACACGTCGGCGAGTCTGGTCATCCAGGAGAATGCCGACCCTTCCGTCTGCCACGACCTCGAGGCCTTTGTCTCGCGGCTCGTGCCCGACGGCCACCCCGGCTTCACCCATGTCGCCGAGGGCGAGGACGACATGCCGGCCCACGTGAAGGCAGCGCTTCTCAAGACCTCGGAGCAAGTCCCGATCTCGGGAGGCGAGCTCGTGCTGGGGAGCTGGCAGGGGATCTACGTGTGGGAGCATCGCGACTCCCCGCATCGTCGGCAGATCTTCGTCCACGTCCTGGGCGAGTGAGCCCATGAGGCTGCGCACTCAGCTCGCCCTCGCCCTGCTCCTGCTTGCCGTTCTTCCGCTTCTGGGAGTCACCCTCTACACGTACCAGACATCTCTCCGTGCCTACCGACGCGCCGTGATGGCAGAGGCCGAAGCCCTCGCAGCCGACATCTCCACCCGGTCGGAGGCGGTTTCGGACGAGCTGTCCCTGCGGATCCAGAAGATGCGGCAGCGGCCACCACGGGTCGCCGAGAGCCCGTTCGAGGAGGCCCGACGCGAAGCCCTGGCCACAGCCGAGCGGCAAGAGCTTCGTGCGCTTCTCCGGACCGTGCTCTCCGGGGCGGAGCGGCGGCAGGAGGCGATCCCTTTCGCTCACGACGCCGAAGGTCAGCTCTTCACACCAGACGCCGACGACGAAGAGGTGCTCTCGGGCCTTGGCCTCGCGCCAGGTAAGCCCCCGACTCGCCGGGACTCTGCCGACTGGGTGGTGGCCCTGCAGTCCGACCGGACCTCGGGGATCTCGATCGGGGTGGCCCGGCCCCTCGGCGAGCCCCTCCAGGCGATCCGCCGCACCACGGCACGAAACCTCGCTATGGGGCTGGGTCTCGCCGCCCTGGCACTCCTTGGAATCTTTCCGCTCTCGAGGCGCATGACCCGCCACCTCGGCGCCCTGACCGAGGGCGCCGAAAGACTGGGTCGGGGAGACCTGGACGTGAGGGTGCCGGTCCCGCACTCGGTAGAGTTCGCCAGGCTGGCCGAGACCTTCAATCAGATGGCTCGCGACCTGCGGCGGAATCAGGAGCAGCTTCTCCAGCAGGAGCGCATCCGCAAGGAGCTCGAGATCGGACGCCGGATCCAGGAAGAGCTTCTGCCTCGAGCCCCGTTCCGAGGATCCTTCGTCGAGATCGGGGGCCTGTCGATTCCCGCCCGAGAGGTGGGGGGTGACTTCTTCAACTACTTCCCCCTCCGGGAGGGCGAGGTGGCGGTGCTCCTCGGCGACGTCTCCGGCAAGGGCGTCGGGGCGGCCCTCCTCATGGCGAGCCTCCAGGCGACGCTTCGCGCCCGCCTCGCTCTCGAGTCGGACCTGGCGGCGCTCGTCGACGCCCTCGACCGGGAAATGGACGGTGACGAGCCCCTCGCCCCTTACGTCACGCTCTTCCTGGCCGTGCTCGACGGAGAGTCCGGGAGGCTCCGCTACGTGAACGCCGGGCACAACACGCAGTTCGTCCGGCGCCGCGACGGCGGGATCGAACGGCTGGTCTCTTCCGGTCGTCCCCCCGGCCTCTACCCGGGCGGCGGCTACGAGCAGGAAGCCCTCGTGCTGGTCGAGGGCGAGGCCCTCTTCCTGTTCACCGACGGGGTCGTCGAGGCCGAGGACGAGTCGGGAGAGCCCTTCGGCATGGAGCGTCTCGAGGCCGTGCTGAGCGTGCACAGGGGCGACGACCTGGCCGCGCTCATCGCTCGCGTCCACGAAGCCGTGCGTGCCCACCGCGGCCCCAGGGAGGCCGACGACGACGCGACGATGCTCGCCCTGCGCACCCTGGCCCGAAGCCCCGGGGAGTCACCGGAATGAAGCGCGACCTGTCCGCACTCGCGGACGGCGAGCTCGATCTCGCCGTGATCGGGGGGGGTATCTACGGCGTCGCGGCGGCCTGGGACGCCGCGCAGCGCGGGCTCGCGGTGGCGCTCCTCGAGCGCGACGACTTCGGCGCCGCCACGTCCTGGAACAGCCTCAAGACGATTCACGGTGGCCTGCGCCACCTGCAGAAGGCCGGGCTTCGACAGCTGCGCGAGTCCGCTCGGGAAAGGCGTGCGCTTCTGAAAATCGCCCCTGCCCTGGTGCATCCCCTCAGCTTCGTCGTTCCCACCTTTGGGCATGGCTTCACCGGTCGGGAGGCGCTCTTCGTCGCGCTCCGTCTCAACGACTGGCTGACCTCGGATCGCAACGGCGGGCTTCCCGAAGGAGCACGAATCCCCGCCGGCCGGACGGTCGCGGCGGGCGAGGCGCTGGCCCTCGTGCCCGGACTCGATCCTCACGGCCTCACTGGAGCCGCGCTGTGGAGCGACGCCCAGGCCTCGAGCACGGAGCGGCTCACGGTGGGGTTCGTCCACGCCGCGGCCGACGCTGGGGCGCGCGTTGCCAACCACGCCGAGGTGGTCGAGGGCCTTCGCGCCCGGGGACGCGTGGCGGGCGT
>CAXMOH010000008.1:0-2507 GCA_964194855.1 uncultured Hyphomicrobium sp. | reverse complement strand
ACCCGCGCGCCACCGCCCGCACCCCGACCCGGCGGCGCAGGCCCTGTGCCGTCACGGGCTCGTCTTCGGCCATGTCGGCCCAGGGGTCGAGGCCCTGGCTCTCGGCGAGGGCGGTCTGCTCTGCAGAAGCAAGGCTGCGCGAGCCCAGATCCGGGAGCCGCAACGCGAGAGCCAGAAGGCACAACCCGGCAACGAGAGCCACGGCCCGAAATTTCGGCGCCCTGTGATCGATCGCGAACATGCCAACCCCGCCGCGGGGGATTATGGCAGGACATGCTGAGCTCGCTCCTCGATCCGCGTGGGCGCTGGCGGGGGCTCGGCCTGGGAAGACAGTCGGTCGGACTCGGGCGCCCGCGGGTTACACTGGAGTCCGGTCGCCATTCGGCCGGGACAACTGGGGAGACGATGCGGTGACACTGCCTGCCAACCTCAATGCTCTCAGCCGCGCAGAGCGGCTTCAGCTCCTGCGATTCGTGACGTCGTTCGCCTGGGCCGACCTGTCCGTGAGCGACGAAGAGCGAGCCTTCATCCACGGCCTCGTCACGAGGCTCCACCTCGACGCCGAGGAGTCGCGTCAGGTCGAGGAGTGGATCAAGGTGCCGCCGCCGCCTGACCAGGTCGATCCCACGACCGTGCTGCACGAGCATCGCCAGATCTTCATTGCGACGGTGCGGGAGATGGTGGAGGCGGACGGAAACATGTCCGAAGAGGAGAGGGAGAACCTCTCCCTGCTCGAGCAGCTGACGCGCTGAGCGCGACGACTGACCCGGACTTCTCCGGGCCCCGAGCTACTCTCCGCCCGGGCCGCCACCCGGGACGCCCTGCTTCAAGTTCCAACCGATGGTCTGCAGCCCGGTGCGGGCCCGGCTGGACGCCTGCCCGGTGAGGCGCATCTCGAGCCCGCTCGTCCCCAGCTCCTTCTTCGCGCGCTCCGCGATCTCGGTTGCCGTCTCGCTGACGGGCTCGGTCCACGCCAGGTCGTCGAGTGGCAGGAGCGCGAGCGCCCGACCACCGGACGCCGCGACCATGGCCCTCGAGTCGGTCAGGATCTGCTTGACCGCGGCCTGCGAATGTTGGAGTGCCAGCATCTCCGCGCTCTCGACGAAGAAGAGTGCCTCCCGCGGGTTGTCCGCGTGACGGGCGGTGTCGACGTAGTCGGCGAGGCCCTTGGCCTTCACCGTTGTCAGAGCGGCCACGAAGCGCGTCCGGTCGGTGAGGGTGAAATGGTCGTTCCGGAAGAACTTCCCGGAGACGTCCTCGGAAACGCCCACCGCCTTCAGCCCGGCCTCGTTGGTCTTGCGCAGCTCCTCGGGGTCCTTGCCCCAGACGAGCCCACTCACCGACGAGGTCGTGCTGACCGCCGTCGGAATGGGCACCACGACCTTCAGGGCGATCCCGCCGGCGGCGTCGATCTTGGCGATCTCGATGAGCGTCTTCTGGAGAATCGGGTTTCGGCTGTAGGGGTCGACCTGGAGCTTCTGGGCCCAGACCCGAGCGGACGTGTTCACGCCCAGGAGGGAGTTGGCCACGTTCTCCGCCTGCTCCTCCGTGGACGTTTTTTCCTTCTCGTCATCGTCGTCGTCCGTGACGTCCTCGGCCACACGCTTGCTCTTGCGGCCCAGGTTGACGCCGAAACGTTTGATACCGCCCCCGATGCCCTTGGCCGTGCCCTTGGGATCCTTGGCGACGTGCACCAGGCCCTTCCCCATGGACTCGGCGGAGCGACCGGCGGACTCCAGGAAGACACCCGTCTTCGACACCTCGTTCAGGGCCTCGAGGGCGGCCGTCTCCTTGATCCGCTTCTTCAAGACGTCGCGGCCCACCGGCTTCAGGTCTCCGAAGTCCGTCTTGAGGGAGAAGGCGAAGTAGAAGCCTTCGAGCTTGACCTTTTTGTCGACGGAGTGATGGGGACCCTTCCTTTCCGTCTCGGTCAGGATCTGGCTTGCCTTGAAGTCCCGCGGCTTGTCCCAGGACTGCGGTGTGGCAACGGCCGCGCTCACGACGGCCAGGATAGCGAGAGTGGCAATTCGCATGGTTTTCCTCGTTCCTGCTGGGGTGCCTGCGGCGCTCCAGGCCGCGGCGGGCTCCGACGATAGCACGGGTGCTAACGACGAGTCCTGAACAGCTGCACCGGGCCCACGAGCCCCATCGAGATGGGCGGATACCGCCCGGCCCACCTCTGCGCGGCGGGGTTGTCCTTCAGCGAGCGGGCGTAGTTCGCTGCGACCGTCGTGACCTCGACCTCCAGCGTGTTGCGGCCCTCGGCAAGGACGCCGCGAAGGTCGTACGCGTGGCGTCCCCACCAGCGCACGCCCAGGGGCTGGCCATTCAGCCGCACCTCGGTCACGCCGTTCACCTCGCCCAGGTCCAGCTCGTCGAATCGGGCGTCCGACACGTCGAAGGCGGTGCGATAGACGAGTGTGCCGGCAAACGACGCCAATGCGGCGTCGGGAGAGAGGCTGAGGTCCTCGAGGGGCCGGAGCGCTCGCTCGAACGAGCGCTCCTCG
>CAXMOH010000007.1:0-12355 GCA_964194855.1 uncultured Hyphomicrobium sp. | reverse complement strand
TTCTCGCCCTCGGGGCTCTCACTCGACGGGCCGGCACACCGGTTCCACCGGGCGCTCATGGCGGAGATCGTGAACGGGGAGCACGAGAGGCTCGGGGACGCGGTCCTCGCGGCCCAGGCGGCCTACGCCGAGACGGGGGTGATGCCGGAGCTCCTGGCCGTGTACCACCTCTTCGCCGATCCGGGCATGAGGATTCGGTGATGTGTGAGCGGCTGAAGCAGAGGACCGTCCGGCGCTTGGCGATCGTGGGGCCGGTCGTTGCGTTGCTGCTCGTCGCGGCGGCTCCGACTGCCCGCGCGCAGTGCCCGACGGTGCAAACGAGCGAGAGCCTGGCGTCGGGGACACTCACCCTGAGCTCGGCCTCGAGCTTCGAGATGGTTTTCGCTACCGACACTGGTGGCGGCATCCGTGAGTTTTACGATCTCGCCGCCACGCCTGTACAAAACCCGAGCACCGACCTGGCCGGTTCGCTGGCGGGCAATGTGCCCGGTCTCTTCAACCCGGGCATGAGCATTGCCGGCCCCGTCTTCTACAACAGCTCCCGCAACGATCAGGGTGCGCGGCTGGAGCTCCTCGAGGCCACATCGACGCGAGTTCGAGTGCGCCAGGAGGCCTTCTACGCAGACAGCGTTACCGGCAACATCCTGGCTGGCGTGAAGGGTGTTGGCGACTACAGCGTCAGCCCCTGCGGGAAGGTCGGCTTCCACTGGACGCGCACGACCACGAGCCCGGTGACGTTCAACAGCGAATACCACGAGCTGGTGATGCACGAGACCGCCGGAGCTCCGCTCAACGGCTGGACCGTGTTCAGGGAGTCGGGCGGCGGCCCGGGCGCCCCCGGCAACGACGCCTTCTTCCTCGCCCACATCGACGTCGGGGGAGCACCGGCCGCACGTACCGACTTTCTCGACATCCTTCACCAGGACTGGTCGGCAGCAGACAGCCTGTCCTGGGGCACCAGCGCCCCGAACGAGCGCCTCAACGCCTTCTGGAACGATTCGACATCGACGGCCCTCGCCACAGGCGCCACCCAGAGTTGGAACTTCCTGACCTACTTCAAGCCCACTCACTTTCGGGACACCAACGACCCCGAGGTGAAGGGCCGACGGGACGACTACCACGGCCCTGATGCCGCCTGCATCAACTGCGGGCCGGACGACCTCGCGAGCCCCGTCCCTCTCGCGGCGGGATCGGGATGGTTCCAGGCGAGCGAGAACACCTCCTCGCCGTCCGACTTCTTCAACGAGTCGGAGGCGGCCTACGCTCTCACCCTTGATCCGACGAACGGGCTGGACTGGCAGATCGACGGCGACGCCACCGTCGCCGCCGAGCGCTACACCCCCTTCTTCAAGGTCCGCCACTGGCGCTCGGCGTTTGGCCTGGCGCAGCTCAGCTTCACCGGGGCGCGCAACGCCTGGCAGGTGGAGGCCCAGACCGGGGCCTCGGAGGCCAACAACAGCAACAACGGCGTGCTCGAGACCCACCGCGCCCTGATCCAGCAGGCCTTCCTCAAGCGGGGTGGCACTCAGATCCGCGTCCGGTTGCGGGGCCACCCCACGCTCACCGGGGCCACCCCCCTCAGCAACTTCCACATTGCGGAGGTCGATCCGGGCGACGATCGCAACGTCGTCGACGCGACCTGGACGCAGGTGACCTTCTCCGGCGGCTCGACGACGGTCACCGTTCCCGCCGGGTCCACGGTCTGGTCGGACTGGATCAGCTTCACCATCGACCCGGCAAAGAGCTACAGCCTGACCTTCTTCCTGCCGGTGAACAGCCCCAGCTCGGAGTGGATCGGGAGCGGCATTCAGAAGTACCTCACCGTCGGCGCGGACAACTCGGGCGTGCTCGACTGGTCCGGGATCGCCCCGAGCACCTCGAGCCGCATCGACTTCCTCGAGGATGTGGAGGTCCAGTTCGACGGCGCCCTGACCCAGGGAACGGATTTCCTTGCCGATGTGAAGCCGGTGGCCCGTGCCTTCTACTCGCGCGACATCCTCTGGCACTCGACCCTGGAGGACGCCGCTGCCGTGACGGGCCCCGACATCGGCACCGCGGGAACCGTGAACGGGGCGACGGCCTTCGTGGCCGCGCGCTACGGTGGCGGCGCCCAGTTCGCGGCGGTTGCGGACAACGTCAGCTTCCCGGGGGTGGGGAACCTGGCGGTGGCGGCGGGCACGGTGGAGTTCTGGTACCAGCCCACGTACAACCACGACGACGGGGTCGCCCATCGCATCTGGACCTACGAGCTCGACGCCTCGAACGAGATGCGCCTCTCGAAGCGGGCAGGAACCCAGCTGGAGTTCGAGATCCTCGACAACAGCGTCTCCACTCTGGTCAGAGTCACCTCGGCTAACTACTCCTGGCGAGCGAACGACTGGGTCCACGTCCGGCTGACCTGGGCGAACTCGGGAATCCAGCCGACCCTCGGCGATCAGGCGCGCGTCTTCATCAACGGCGTGGAGCCAACCCACACGGACCCGGTCAATCCCTTCAACCAGGTGACGCTCACGAACAGCGGCACCGTGTACATCGGCTCCAGGGCAGGCTTCAACGCCTCCGGCATCATCGATGAGCTCCGGATGTACAGCGGCGCGAATCGGCCGGGGCCGATGGCCCACGGCGGGCTGATCAGCGACACCAGCGAGAACCTGGCGACCGGGACGCGGAATTTCACATTCGACTTCACCCAGGTCGGTGGCACGAGCCGCGGCCGCTACGCGCACTTCGGCTCCGACTCGACGTTCCGCGGTCTGAACGTCATCCTCCAGACCGCCGGCGCTGGCACGTCGCCGGACCTGCAGTGGGAGTACTGGAACGGGACGGCCTGGGCCGACCTCGAGGCAGGCTTCGGGTTCGTGGACGAGACGAACAGCCTGATGGCGAACGGGAGCGTCTACTGGACAAGTGACCCAACCGGCTGGGCCCCCTATTCGGTGGGTGGCAGCCCCGATCTCTACTACGTCCGGGCTCACCTGGTGGGCGGAGACTACGCAACGCAGTTCCCGACCGAGTTCCTGATCACGACCGACATCCTGCTTGTCCAGTACTGCGGAGACATCACGGATGCAGCGCAGCGATTCGTCCTCGCTGCTCCCGTTCCCACGGCGGTCGAGCTTCTGTCGCTCGAGGCCGTGCCATCGAATGCAAGCGTGGATCTCGCGTGGCGCACCGGCTCGGAGCTGGACAACCTCGGCTTTCATCTCTACCGGTCGCTGTCCCAGGACGGCCTTTGGACCCGAATCACCCCGTCCTTGATCCCCGGCCTCGGTTCGTCACCGGAAGGCGCCTCCTACTCCTTCCGCGACACCGGGCTCCAAAACGGGACGACTTACTTTTATCGCCTCGAGGACATCGACGCGACGTCGGGCTACACCTACCACGGCCCCGTCTCCGCCACACCCTCGGCGTCGGCGCCGGGCGAGGAGGAAGAGGACGGCGAAGAGGAAGACCCCGAGGGATCGTCCGACCCCGACTCCTCCTCCGGTGAGCGGACCGCTTACGGCGCGCCCGGCAAGCCCTCTCTCAAGGTCCTCTCCCGAAACAGCCGCTCCATGACTCTCGAGCTCACGACTCCAGGATTTGTGGCGACTTCGACCCCCGCCGGCGTCCGCGTGTCCGCCCGAGGCTTCGACTCCCGACGAGACCCCGGGGCCCCCGCTCTCCCCCTGAAGCGCGCCCTGGTCAAGGCCGTCGTCGGGCGCCACGCCCGAATCGTCTGGGCCCGGGAGAGAGACGTCCTCTCCTTCCCCAACCTCACCCCCGCCGCCGTCGGGGCCCCGGAGGTCTTCGTCGCACCCGACGGCACCATCCAGCCCCGGCGACGGGAGAGCCCCCTCGAAGCCACGGAAGGCGTCTTGCCCTTCTCCGCCGTCCGCATCGCCGGGGACGCCTTCATCGGGAAGAAGAAGAAGCTCGCCCTCGAGATGAGCCCCATCCGATACGACGCCTCCTCCGGAGAGCTCCTCCTCGCTCGGAAGCTCCGGGTCAAGATCGCCTTCGATCGAAAGGCCCGGACAGGGGAGACAGGATCCGGCTCGGAGGGACGGAGGCGCCCAGGCTCCGCGAACCGGGGCGACGCCCATGTGCTGGCCTATCTCCATACCCTGTCTCGGGGACTCCACGCCGTCCCCTACGAGGCACTGGGCCTCCCAGGACCCATCCCCAGGGACTCGCTCCGCCTGAGCCTCCAGGGCCAGACCGTCCCCCACCACGTCGAGTCCAGGACCCGGAAGTTCGGGCCCGGGGCCGTCCTCTTCTTCCACGGGGCCCAAGAAGCCTCCTCCATGGCCTTCTCCTCCGAGACCACATACGCCCTGGAGAAAGCCAAAGGGGGCGTCGCCATGAAGAAGGCGAAGGCGTCTTCCTCCCTGAAGAAGCTCAAGAAGCTATCTGTGGCACCTCTCAGAGAAGCCCGCTTCGAGACCAACCGCTTCTACCAGGCCGGCCTCCTGAACGCCCCCGACATCTGGCTCTGGGACTTCATGGTGGGCGGGATGAGCAAGAGCCAGACCTTCTCCGTAGAAGGCCTGGATTCTTCGTCCTCTCAGCAGGCCCACATCCAGGTGGTCTTCCAGGGAGCCTCCGACGCCGAGATAGAGGACGAGCACCACTTGAGCGTCTCCTTGAACGGGACGCCTCTGGGGGAGACCTCCTTCGACGGCAAGCTCGCGCACGTCTTCTCCACGAGCTTCTCTCCGTCTCTGCTTCTCGAAGGCGAGAACTCCTTGACCGTGACGAATCTCGGGGACACGGGGGCGTACTCCTTCGTTTTCCTCGACCGTTTCTCTCTTGTCTATCCCCGCACACGGGCCCTGTGGGCGGGCAGGTTCGAGGGTGTCTTCTCCCAGAAGGGCAAGGCCGTCGTCTCGGGCGGGGCGGCCTACGGAGTGGACGTGACGAATCCCGCTGCACCGCTCTGGCTGAAGCTCCGGAAGAAGAAGGGCAGGGTGCAGTTCAAGGCGAATGCGGGACACCACTACCTTTTGGCCTCCAAAGCGGGGCTTCTGGCCCCCCGGGTCTCGAAGCCTCTCCGGACCGGGCTCCGAAGCTCCTGGAACCAGGCCGAGTACGTGGTGATCGCCCCGGCGGCCTACCTCGAGGCGGCCCAGCCGCTTCTGGAGAGAAGACAGGACCAGGGGCTCGAGACCAAAGCGGTGTCGTTCGAGGAGATCACCTCCCAGTTTGGGTACGGGAGACCTTCGGCCGAGGCCATCCGGGACTTCTTGACCTACGCCTTCCACAACTGGCAAGAGCCCTCGCTCAAGTACGTCGTTCTTCTGGGGGATGCGTCTTATGACCCGAGGAACTTCACCGGGCGCGACAAGGGGGCTCCTCTTCCGGCGCTGTGGGCCAAGACGTCGTATCTGTGGACGTCTTCGGATCCGACGCTTGGAGCGGTGAACGGGGAGGACGGGCTTCCGGACCTGGCGATCGGGCGGCTGCCGGCGACGACGGTGGAGGAGGCGCAGGCTCTCATCCAGAAGGTGCTGGAGTGGGAGGCCACGGCCCAGAGCCTCTCCGGCAAGGCCATTCTCGTGGCGGATAACCCGGATCTGGCCGGGGACTTCGAGGCGGACATTGCGGACATCCAGGCGAGCTTCCTGGGCGGCAGGGAAACGGAGTCGATTCTCCTGAGGCAGCACGGGGCGAACACCCGCTCGGAGGTCCTGGGGGCTCTCGACGGAGGCGCGTCGCTTCTGAGCTACGTGGGTCACGGGGGCCCGGCGGTGTGGGCGTCCGAGAACGTCCTCAATTCGTGGGATCCGCCGAAGCTCCTTGCGCAGTCGGAGCAGCCCTTGATGCTGACGTTCAACTGCCTCAACGGCTACTTCGTGGCGCCGAACTACGACTCTCTGGCCGAGGCCTTCATGAAGGCTGAGGGGAGAGGAACGATCGGCGCCTTTTCGCCTTCGGGGCTCTCACTGGATGGGCCGGCGCACATGTTTCACAAGGCGCTCATGGCAGAGATCGTGAGCGGCGAGCACGAGAGGCTCGGGGACGCGGTCCTGGCGGCCCAGGCGGCCTATGCGGAGACCGGGGTGATGCCGGAGCTCCTCGCCGTCTATCACCTCTTCGGGGACCCCGGGATGCGGATCCAGTAGCGGAGACGAAGACTCCACACAAGAACGAAGGGCGGACGTCAGGGAAGGACGCCCGCCCCGGATTTGCGCTCAGACAAGGTCAGTTGGCGGTGGCCGTCGGCTCCTGCTCCGTATCCTTCCGCTTCTTGACCTCGAGCTGGATCAGCGGAGAGGCCGGTTTCGGCGTCTCGCCCAGGATGTGCTCCCGGTAGAGCTCGGCCATCTTCTTGTTCTCCAGCTCCTGCTCCAGCTTCTCGTCACGGGCCTTCGCCTTCTCCTCGCGGGTATTGCGGGCGATCACGAGCTGCACCAGGTCCTGCTGCGCCTCGGTGGTGACCAGGCTCTCACGAAGGTCCAGGGAGTGTTCGGTGGTGGGGAGGTCGACTTCCTTGCCGCCGGCGAAGATGTCGTGGCGGCCGTGCTCCTCGTACCACTTGGTGAGCGTGGCCGTCATATGCATCTTCTCGATGATGTTCCGCCAGCCGACCCCCGTGTTGTACGCGCAGAAGGAGATCTCCCCCTCCTGGGTGGCGTAGGGGATGATGCACATCTCGGTGCGCCGGAAATCGTAGTTGAAGAGGTCCTGGAACCACATCCCCGCGACGAAGAGCATGTTCCAACGCTCGGAGCGGCGCTTGTCGGTGTCCGCGCGGGTCCGACCCTCGCCGACCTTGCCGTAGTCCTTCCCGCTGTCCCCGATCTTCTTGTCGAACTTCTTGATGAGGTCGATCAGCCTGAAGTGAGTGGGCGTCTGGAAGGAGTCGTAGTTCCGGGCCATGGCGAGACCCATCCCCACGGCCGAAAGGAACTTGCCGCGACCCGCGTCGTTGATCGCCTGGACGTCCTTGGCCAGCCGGTCGACATTGAAGAACGCGGTGAGCGGCACCGCCTCCTTCGTCTCCTTGTCGACCATCAGCGCCATCCCCACGCCGCAGTTCGGGTGGCACCCGCAGGTCACCTGCCCCCATTCGTTGTCCGGACCCTTCAGGACGTCCGAGAACTCCGCGAAGGTGCTCAAGAAGGAGATGGGGAACCAGTCGCGCACGGGCTCGCCCATCCCGAGTTGGTCCTTCACGTCGTGGGCGAGGTGCGCCAGCGTGTAGCGTTGCGCCTCGCGGCGCTCGTCGGTGATCTCCTCGTCACGCCCCGTGAAGGAGACCGGCTGGAAGGCGCAGACCGAGATCTTCTTGGGGTTGTCCAGGGCGAACTGGATGACGCGCCCCACCTGCTCGTTGTTGATGCCGTTGATGATCGTGATGACCGGGACGACGTCGACGCCTGCCTCGTACAGGTTCTCGATCGCCTGCAGCTTCACGTCGAACAGGTTGCCCACACGGCGGTGGCTGTTCGCGGCGTTGCCGATGCCGTCGAACTGAAGGTAGGCGTAGCGGAGACCCGCGTCGGCGGCCTGCTTACAGAACTCCTTGCTCTTGGCGAACTCGATGCCGTTCGTTGCCGCCTGGATGCTCGTGTAGCCGACCTTTGCGGCGTAGCGGACGGCGTCGAGGAAGAGCGGCGACAGGGTCGGCTCACCACCCGAGAACTGGATCGAGAGCTGACGGCGGGGCTTGATCGAGACGGCGTCATCCAGCAGCTTCTTGACGTCCTCCCACTCGAGCTCGTGGACGAAGCCCACCTGGTTGGCGTCCATGAAGCAGGGATCGCACATCATGTTGCAGCGGTTGGTCAGGTCGATGGTCAGGACCGCCCCGCGCCCGTACTTGATCGTGCTGGTGCCGTGGTCGTGCAGCTTCTCGTCGGCGTGAGCCTGGATGTCGCGACCGGGGTAGGCCTCCTCGAGGTGCTTGAAGAAGACGGGGTCCGTCGACATCAGGTCCTCGAAGTGCCCGTGCTTCTCGCAGTCCTTGACCATCAGGATCTGGCCGTCGCGCTCGATGATCTGGGCCTTGATCTCGCCCACCTTCCCGTTGCGCAGGATCTCGACGGGGAGCTTGCCGTCGAGGATCTGCTGTCGGATCTCCGGGACGCACCGCGGGCACAACGAGTCGGTCTCCCGCGGCCAGCCGAGGGGCGGCTTGGTCTTCTGTTTGGTCTTCAGCAGGGGCTTGTCCGACCACCGGGGAATGAAGGAGTCGGCCTGGTTGATGCGGTTGAGGGTCGAGAAGACGCCCCAGGCGGCCCCTGCTGCGTAGCTGAGCCCCTTCTCCGCGTACTTGATCGGCTTATGCATGTGACGACTCCTCCAATGGGCTCCGGGGACAATCCCTGGAGCCGGCGAAACCGACATCTTCCCCGCTGGACCATGCGGCGGTTATTTTGACAACGCTACCGCCGCCGGATGGCCCCGTCAAGGCGAATCGGGGCGGCCGGGGCCCGTGGCGTGGAGAGGCAAGAAAGAGGCCGAGGATCTTCCGGCCGGGCTACTGGACGTATCCAAGGGAGCGGAGCTGCTCGAGCTGCTCGGCGTCAGGCCCAGCGCCGCCACCGGCCCCCTGCTCGGCCATCCGCCGGACCTGCTCCCGGAGGCGGGCCACGCCGTCGGCGTGGTCGGCGGAGAGGTCTTTCTCCTGCTCCGGGTCGTCCTTGAGATCGTAGAGCTCGGTCCCGTCCCCCGTGTCGATGAAGGTCACCCAGTCGGAGTAGTAGAGCGCCAGCTGGGCGCCGGTCGCCGGGGCCCGCTCTCCCGAGGGCAGGATGCGGAATGCCGCCTCCTGGGCGACGACCTGTTTTGCCTGGAGTTTCAGAACGTGGAAGCGGGGCCCTCCCAGACTCGAGAGGAGCCCTCCGTCGGGGGCGACGAGGGAGCGCCCGGCAAAGAGCGCCTCGTCCGGGAGGCCGGCCAGTGCCAGGAGCGTGGGTCCCAGGTCGAGGGTCGTCACCACCGACGGCTCGACCGAGGGCTCGAGGTGGCCCGGCCAGTGCACCACGAGGGGGACGTGCAGGAGGTCGTGGTGCAGGCGTCCGCCGTGATGGACGCGGTTGAGGTCGGGGCGGAAGCCTTCGCCGTTGCTCGAGGTCAGCGCCACCACGGTCCTCTCGTCGAGGCCCGCCTCCTCGAGGCCCTCCATGAAGCGGGCGACCTGGAGATCCGTCTCCGTCACGGCAGCACGGTACAACGCGCGCACGTAGGCGAGGTCGTCATCGTTCGCCTCGAGAAGCGCCGCCATCACCTGCGGCCCGGCGGGTTGCGACAGGTCGCGAATCGCCCAATCCCGGAACGGACCGTCGTATTCCGGTTGAGCGTCCCGCGCCAGCTCGTGATGGCGAGGCTTCCCCAGGAAGTAGCTGTGGACCTCGTAGGTGTGGACGAGAAGGAAGAACGGCTCCTCGTTGTCCTCCCGGGCCCACTCGAGGGCGGCCTCCAGGGTCCGCGTGGCGCTGTTGGCGTCGGGGGACCCGAACACGTCCTTGAAGGCCGTGTTCTGGAAGGTCCCGAAGCCCCGCTGGAGCAGCGGCCATGCCACCTCCGTGAACGCCCCGGTACGGTAGCCCGCCGCGGCGAACGACTCGGCGAGGGTGGTGACCTCCCGGGCTCCGGTCGACGGTGCTCCCTGGCCGTGCACCCAGGGCGGGGTCGACGTTATCAATGAGGACCCCGAAGGCAGGTTCCAGGACGCCGGTGCCACGGCACGCTCGAAGCGCACGCCGTCGGCGGCGAGGTGGTCGATGGCCGGGGAGGGAGCGGGCTCGCTGCCGTAGCTGCCCAGGGCGTCGGCGCGGAGGCTGTCGACGACGATGAGAACGACGTTGGGCCTCGCGGCGTCGCCGCCACAGCCCACGAGGGGCAGGGCCGACACCGTGACGACCGTGACGAGGGTAAGGAGCAGACGCTTGATCATGAGGACACTCAAGACTAGCAGACCGGTCCGGGCTGCTAGACTCGGGCGCGTCGGATCTCGTTCGCCAGATCGGGGAGCCCTATCGAGAGTACCAGCGCACCGTCCCCATGCTCGTCCCCTGGCGCGTGCCCACCGGCCCGAAGACTGGAGGTGCCTGATGACGACACACAAGCGGCCTGTGGGTTGGTTCGCCCTCGTGCCGCTGGCCATCGGGCTGGCGGCGGGGTGCACGCCCGCGCCCCCTGAGGCGGAGGCACGACCCAACGTGATCCTCATCGTCACCGACGATCAGGGCTTCGGTGACCTGGGCGTGAACGGCAACCCCGTCATCCGCACGCCGCATCTCGACGCCATGGCGAGGCGCAGCGCCCGGATGACCGAGTTCTACGTCAGCCCGGTCTGTGCGCCCACCCGAGCCTCGCTCATGACGGGTCGCTACAACTACCGCACCCGAGCCATCGACACGTTCATCGGCAGAGCCATGATGGAGCCCGAGGAGGTGACCCTGGCCGAGATCCTCAAAGAGGCCGGCTACCGCACTGGGATCTTCGGCAAGTGGCACCTCGGCGACGCGTATCCGATGCGCGCCATGGACCAGGGCTTCGAGGAGGCGCTCGTCCACCGTGGCGGTGGCATCGGCCAGCCATCGGACCCGCCGGGAGGCGAGGGGAAGTACACCGACGCCATCCTCTTTCACAACGGGGAGCCCGTGCAGACACGGGGCTATTGCACGGACGTCTATTTCGATCGTGCGCTCGACTGGATCGAGACGCGGCACCGGGCAGGCGAGAGCTTCTTCGCCTACATTCCAACCAACGCCCCGCACGGACCATTCCATGACGTTCCCGAAGGACTCCTGGCCGAATACCGTGAGGTCGATCTTACGAACGCCCGTTTCCCGCAGGAGCAGGGTCACCCCCTGCCCGACGAAGCCGACCTCGACCGCCGGGCGCGCATCTTCTCGATGATCACGAACGTCGACGAGAACGTGGGGCGGCTGTTCGGGCGCCTCGAGGCTCTCGGCCTGACGAACGACACGATCGTGCTCTTCATGGTGGACAACGGTCCGAACGGCAACCGGTACGTCGCCGGCATGAAAGGCTGGAAAAGTCACGTCCACGAGGGCGGCATCCGCTCGCCGCTCTTCGTCCACTGGCCCGGACACCTCGAGGCCGGCCACACCTCGGATCGCATCTCCGCCCACATCGACGTGCTGCCGACAGTGCTCGAGGCGACCGGCGTCCGGGCCCCAATGGGCATGCACCTCGACGGCCGCAGCCTGTGGCCTCTGCTGGCCGGCGAGCCGGTGGACTGGCCCGGCCGTGAGATCACCATCCAGGCCCATCGAGGCAACGTCCCCGTCCGGTATCACCACTTCATGACCCGGAACCAGCGCTACAAGCTGGTCCACCCCAGTGGCTTCGGGAACGAGGGCTTCGAAGGCGAGCCGGCCTTCGAGCTCTACGACATGGAGACGGATCCCCTGGAGCTCGAGGACCTGGCGTCCGAAAAGCCGGAGGTCGTGGAAGAGATGCGCGCCGCCTACGACGCCTGGTTCGACGACGTGAGCCACACTCGTCCCGACAACTACGACCCGCCACGCATCGTCATTGGCTCACTCCACGAGAACCCCACGGTCCTGACGCGCCAGGACTGGCGCCACACGAAGGGGCGACCCTGGGCTGCGGACTCGAACGGCTACTGGGAGCTGAGGGCCGCGACGGCGGGGGAGTACGACGTGCGGCTGCGTTTCCCAGCTCTGGAGGTCCGGGCGTCGGCGACTCTGCGCCTGGGAGACGAGACGCGCAGCGTCACCCTCCCGGCCAGGACGGAAGGCCACGTCTTCGAGACCATCCCGCTCGAAGCCGGATCGCTTCGCCTTCAGGCGACGCTGGATCTGGGCGACGACACCCGGGGCGCCTGGCAGGTCGACGTGAGCCGGCGCTGAGTCAGTGCGCCTGTCGCGCCTGGAGGCCCCTGAAGGACCCTTCCTTCTCGGGCCGGTCCGGGTCGAAGACCCGAACCGCGTACGTTCCCGGGCCGGGCACGGGGGGCTCGATCGATTCTCCCTGGATCCGGAACGTGTAGACGCGCTCGCCGCTCGACTCGTTCACGACCTCGACGATGGGGTCCTCGAGACCGGGCGCTGAGACATTGGGCAGGGTCCAGCCGGTGTCGGGCAGGCCGTTGTCCGTCTGCTCGATGGTGATCGGCCAGGCGGGATACGGCCGCGCGTCCGGCTGTGTCGCGTCCGCCCATCGCGGCCAGTTGGTCATGGTTATGCGGCGGGTCGTGCGGTCGAACGTGACGATTCCGTATCCGGGGGCACGGTCGAAGAGGGCTCGCGGCTCGGCGCCCGACTCGATCGGGTTCGACACGGCGTGGACCGTCATCCGGTTGCCGAAGCCGTCGAGGAACTCCCCGGCGTAGCGCGGGGCGCCGGGCGCCCGGTTGGCTCCCGGCTCGGACGGG
>CAXMOH010000006.1:0-4982 GCA_964194855.1 uncultured Hyphomicrobium sp. | reverse complement strand
ACGCGACCCGCCAGTGCCTCCGGCAGGTTCTCGGCGCCCACGAACGCGTCTCGACCGAGCTTCTGATCGATTCCGCCCCCGTAGCGCCAGCCATCGGCCACGAAGGAGTCATCGAAGAACTGGTTGAACCCGCTCACCTGGGTCGGCTCGAGGGTCTGGTCGGTGACCAGCGTTCTCTTCAGCGTCCGGAATGCGGCGGCGCGAATCGTCGTGCTCGGCATTGGATTCCAGGTCAGGCCCACCTTGGGGTTGAACTGGTCGATATCGCCGCCGGGGATATCGCCGCTCAGGCGGTCGAAGCTGCCCCCGACGGTCACGGTGACGGTCGTGAGGGGCTTGAGGTTCGCATACGCGTAGAGGTTGACGTGATCGAACTTGTTGGCTATCGGGGGGAGCTCCTGGATGATGATGTCACCGGGGCCACCGGGGGGGGGACCATCGGGTGGAGGGCCAGCGGGCGGCGGGGCACCGGGAGGCGGCGGGGCACCGGGGGGCGGCGGGGCACCGGGGGGGGCACCAGGGAGCGCCAGCCGCAGCCGAATCTCACCGTCGACGTCGAAGTAACCCACGCCGCTGGTGACGTTGAACCACCGCGAGCGGAAGAGGTGCTGGACCTCGACGCCGTAAGCGTCCTCAGAGCTCGTGGCCTCGGCGAACGTGCCCGGGCCAAGGAACTCCTCTGTGAGGCTGCGACCGTCCGCCTGTTGCGCGGTCGCCGAGGCGAGGAGGATGGAGCCCGGTGAGAACGAGTGCCGGCCGCCCACGCGGTAGGTGCTCCTTTCCAGCGTGTCGGTCTGGCCGGGGCTGAAATCGTCCGCGAAGAACCGCTGCTGAAGATCGCCGCTTTCCACGTCACGGTACCGGAATTCCGCTTGAATGCTCGTCTCGGGAGAGAGATCCACCTGCACGAAGGCGTTTCCGATCTTGTCCTTCTGGTTGGCGTTTTCTCGCCACCCCTCCGTCTCGAACTGGGTGTAGCCCACGCTGAACGCCACCTTGCGGTAGAGGCCCGCCAGGACTCCTTCTCCGGCCAGGAGATCGTCCGTGCCGCCGATGCCGCTTCCCTGCAGGGTGAACCCATCGCGGCTGAAGAGTGGATTGAACTCGTTGACGGACAGAGACGCCGGACCTCCGGCGCTGATGAGAAACAGGTTGCTTTCATTCAGTCGAGGCTGGATCGGCGTCTTGTTGATCGGCTGGAGGAGCTGAGACTGCAGGAGCTCGCTGACTCTCGCGACCTCGTGCCGCGGCAGAGCGGCGTAGGAGTCGGCGAGGAAGCGATGGGCGGAAGAGTTGGTCGGATCCGTGTTGACCGAGCTCCATCCCTCGACGAGGGCGCGATCCTGGAAGCCCAGGTCTGAGTAGATTCGGCCGAGGCTGGCACTGCGAGCGGCCCCGTCCGAGTCGAGCAGCAGCCGGGAGCGAAAGACCGCACGGTTGTCGTTGAGCTCGATGGCTTTCTCGTTGGCCCGAAGGGCCTCGACGGGCCGGTTGGTGGTCTGCTTCGCGATCGCGTCGTAGAGCCAGGCCGTGGGATCCAGGGGATCCGACTGCTGCGCCACGCCATACTCGCGCTCGTCGAGGCCGATGCGCTTGTCCTCGAAGTAGCCCTTGCCCAGATAGGCGCGCACCAGCGCCTGGCCGGGGTCGAGGCTGACCGCAACCTCCATCTCCCGAACGCCTTCCTCCAGGCCCCCCTCACGGATGAGCGCAAGCCCCAGACCCAGGCGCGGGAGAGGGTCGTCCTCGTCGAGCGCGATGGCCTTCTCGAAGGCCTCCCTGGCTTGACCTGTCCGGACCCGCGTCAGATAGGCGTATCCCAGGACCGTCTGGGTCCGGGAGAGGTTCGGCTCGAGGTCGACCGCCTTCTGTGCCGCCTCGAGGGACTCGCCGAGACGGCCCAGAGAGGAGCGAATCTCGGCAAGACGGGCCCACGCCAGCGCGTCGTTGGGGTCGAGCTGCACCGCCTTCTCGAGGCTCTCCCGGGCGCCCTCGAGATCGAACTGGGCCTGGCGCGCGTAGGACCGGGCAATTTGTGCCGTCGCAGAGGCCGGATCGGCGTTGACGGCTCGGTCGGCGGTCCGGGCCGCCTCGTCGGGCTTGTTGTTCGCGACGGCGACGATCGACCGCAGCGCGAAGGCGTCGCTGTCGTTGGGGTCGAGCTTGAGGGCTTGATCGAGGTCCCTCCCCGCCTCCTCCACGCTACCCGTTGCAAACAGCAAAGAGGCGCGGTAGGTGAAGAATTGCGGATCTCGAATGCCCTCGACCGCGATGCTGTCCAGGCTGTCGAGCGCCTGCCCGAGATCGCCCCTCAGGTAGGCCTCGGTGGACTCCTGGACCTGACCCTGCCACGGCTGACCCCCGCCGATCTCGCCGGGCCGGGTGGAGAGGACCGGCACGTAGTACAGCGCCCATTGGACGGCGTCCCGTGGCCGCACCCCGACGCTGATCGCCGGCGCGCTTCCCTTCCGGCCGACCACCACCTGGCCGCCGGTGAGCGCGCGGGTCCCCGCATCAGTTTCGGCCTCGACGTCCCCTTCGACCACCGCGAGGCGGGTCTCGTCGCCGTCGACTTCGACCTCCAGCGTCACCTCGGTGCCTCGAATCGCGGCGATGGTGCTGCTGCTGCGGAATCGACTGGTCCGCTCCTTGAAGCGCACGACGTGAGCCCAGAGCCGCCCGAAGAAGACGGTGACGTCCCTCTCCGTGGCGGTCTCGTTGATCTGGACTCGGGAGTTCGGACCGATCCTCATCACCGTTCCGTCGGATTGAAAGCGCACCGTGGCCCGACCTCGCTTCGTGACCACGATGTCGTCGAGCTCCAGGGGCATGGGGCGCGACGCCGGCTGTGATCGCCCCAGCCGAATGACCGTGACACGACCCCGTGAGGCCTCGAGCGTCCCGATCTGGCGACCGGACGCGGCCTGGACGGCGGCCGGCGCGGGTTCGTTCATCGGAGCGGAGCTGGCGGTTGTGGCGACCGTGCCGAGGGCCACGAAGGCGACCAGGGCCATCAGCCACTCTGTCCAATCGATTCGGCGTGATCCTGTCATCGTTGTCTTCCTGAATCTTGTGACTGATCAAGCGCGACGACCATTCGGTGAAGCGCGATCCCTTCGGCCGGCGACAAGGCCAACTCGGTGAGTCGGCACAAATCGGACCGCCGTCGAGGACGACGATCCATAAAGGACAAGGTTTTCTCCGAAGGAGGGAAGGTTCTCGTTGAGGCGCCGAGGATGACAGGCGATATGTGACGTGTCAAGAGTTGTTCTCGGTCGGTCCAACCGTCGGATTTCATGTGGCTTGCCTGTCCCGCGCCAGTACTCCTTTTTCGGGTAACTCATCACCACTCCTTCGCCCGTTCGACCCCACAGCCGATGCCCGCTTGCGAGAGTTCACGCAGAACCCGTTCTGAGGCCGCCGAGAGCCCGTCCTGGCCACGTTGGCCGAACGAATGCTTGACCCTCAACCCCCCACAGGCGTAGGATTTAGTCGTCATACGATGACCGGCCCACTCCCTCCCACCGGGGCCGTTCGGCAGGCGAGGTGTCCCTTTCCTGGGGCCCCCAGCGCCGTGAGTGGGAGGTGTGATGCAGGACCGGGCTTTCGTTCGGGCGATCCCCCGAACGCCCATGACCGTAGCCTTCGAAGAGGCGGGTCAGCCCCTTGCCTACGGCGCCGTCGCCAACATTTCCGAGGGCGGCGCGTGCGTCTGGAGCGCGGCATATTTCGCCGTTGGGCAGAGGCTCAGTCTCCGCCTGAGCGCCGCCCGGCGGCCCCAGCCTCTCGAGGCGCCTGCCGTGGTCATGTGGGAGGCCCGGGAAAAGGACCAGCCACAAACCCACCGCTACGGACTTCGCTGGGTGGCACTCACGTCGGAATACCAGGGTGAGCTGCGGCGGCTCCTGTCGACCTGAGCCACCCTTCCCTCGTCCCTGGACGGGCCGTACGCAGCCGTCAGCCTGATGTAAAACCCCGTCCAAGCCGTACAGATCATTGACTGGACTCGGAGGTGCGTGCATATTGGTGTAGACATGGAGCGGGGTTCACTCAAAGCGGTACTTGCGGGAGTTGCGGCTCTCGCGCTTGCCGCGAGTGCCGTCGGCCCTTGTCCCTGCGTCTTGAGCGCGGCTGAGTGTCACCGTGAGGTCCAGGAAGCGGACGCCCACGCGTGCTGCGAAGAGCGGGCCGGCGTGCAGGCGGTTTCCGAAGAGTGTTGCGACGCCACCCCGGAGCTCCTGGTGGCCTCTCTGGACACCTCCAGGGTGACGCCGCCCATCGTCGAGGTCGCCCACACCCCCGTGACGTACCCGAGCGTACGGGCAGCGGTCGTCATCACCGCCCGAAGCCTCCCACCTCTCCCACTCGACAGGACGACCGTCCTCCTGATCTGACGCCCCCCAACCTCGCGGGCTCGTGTGCTCGTGCGGTCTGCGTTCGTCTCGAGGACCGGTGCCCATCGTCACCGGCCCGTTCCGAGCTGGGGAGGCTCCATGACAAGCCGAAGCCGGGTTTCGTACCACTCGTCCAGTGTTGAAGTCGAGGCCGTTGCCTCGAGGAAGAGGGGGCTCGTGATGTCCATTCCAGCCCTCCTGATCCTGTTTGGGTTCGTGCCCGGGGGCGCGGGTGCTCGGCCCGCCGAGAGCTCGGCTGCTTCGGCGGTGGCCGAGACCGCCGCGTCGGGGTCGGACGCCGCCGGCCGTGTGGTCGACGCGATCGAGGATCCCGCCGTGCGCGATCTGGTTCGCGAGAGCCTCGCGCGCAACCCAACCGTGGCCACGGCCGCTGCCGTGGCCCGCGCCAGCCTGCAGCAGGCTCCACAGGCCAAGGCCTTGCCCGACCCCGTTGTCGGGGTCACCGGCTACCTCTCCTCACCCGAGACCCGGGTGGGCCCCCAGCGCCTGATGGCGACACTCTCGCAGCGCCTGCCCTGGTCCGGGAAGCGGGGCCTTCGCGAGCAGGCCGCCCTCCGCCAGGGCCAC
>CAXMOH010000005.1:0-7515 GCA_964194855.1 uncultured Hyphomicrobium sp. | reverse complement strand
CATCCTCAATCGCGAGCCGCTCCCGCTCGGTCAGATCAACTCCGCCATGCCGGACGAGCTCGGGCGAATCCTGGGCAAGGCTCTGGAGAAGGAGCGTGACCTCCGGTACCAGACCGCCACCGACCTCAAGACGGACCTCCTGCGCCTCAAACGCGACACGGAGTCCGGCGGTCGCCGCGCCGCGGACCTGGCCGACTCGCGGGGAGGGGCCGGCGAACGCACGGCCGACAAATCGATCGCCGTCCTCTACTTCGAGAACCTGAGCGGGCAGAAGGAGGACGAGTACCTCCGCGACGGCGTCACCGAGGACATCATCACCGAGTTGTCCAAGATCAAGGGGCTCAAGGTCTTCTCTCGCCCGACGGTGCTGGCCTTCCGCGACAAGCCGGTGACCCCGGTCCAGATCGGCCAGCAGCTGGGGGCGGCGTGCGTGCTGACCGGCAGCCTGCGCCGCGCCGGGAGCCGGCTCCGCATCACCGCGCAGCTCGTGGACGCGAAGACCGACTTCCCGCTCTGGTCGGAGCGCTACGACCGCCAGATGGAAGACGTCTTCGAGCTTCAGGACGAGATCGCACGGAAGATCGCCGAGGCCCTGCGGGTCACCCTCTCGCCGCAGGAGCAGGAGGCCCTCGCGGCCAGGCCCACCGAGAACCCCCAGGCGTACGATCTCTTCCTTCGTGGCCGCAGCTACGCGCGAAGCCTCACGCGCCAGGACCTCGAGTTCGCCCTCCAGATGTTCCAGAGCGCGGTGACACTGGACTCTGGCTTTGCCCTGGCCCACGCCGCGATCGCCACCGCGTCGGTCGAGTTCCAGCTTCACTACGACCCGGGCAAGACCTGGATCGAGCGGGCCGAGGCCGCCGGCAAGACGGCGACCAACCTCGGCAAGGATCTGCCCGAGGTGAAGGTCGCCCAGGGGTGGATCCGCTACGCCCGGCGCGACTACGCCGACGCGGTGCGGCTCGCCCAGGACGCCGTCGAGCGCAAGCGCGACTGCGAGGGAGCCCACTATCTGATGCTTCGCGCACTCTTCGCATCGGGGCGGTACCAGAACGTCGCCGCACTGGCCGAGAAGGCCATCGAATCCAGCGGCACGGACTACAACGTCTATGTGCCCATCCTCGGTGCGCTCGGGGCCCTCGGCAAGAAGGAAGCCCTCGACAATATGAGGCACCGAGTGACCCAGGCCCTGGAGCGGCACCTCAAGCTCGTCCCCGATGATGCCCGGGCGCGCATGATCCTTGCGGGTAACTACGCCGAAGTAGGCCAGCCCGATGCGGCCGAGCGCGAGATCAACCTGGCCATCACCCTGCGTCCCAACGATGGCCTGGTCCAGTACAACGCGGCGTGCGCCTTGTGCGGGTTGGAGCGGAAGGCCGAGGCCAAGGTGGCTCTGAAGAAGGCCTGGGACGCGGGCTTTCGATCGTCGGACTGGGTGCGTCGCGACCCCGACCTGGCGATCCTTCACGACGATCCCGAGTTCGAGAAGCTCTATCCTCCCGGCGGCGAAACAGCGTAGACGCGCTCGAGCGCTCGTGGCCCACCGCGGGCTGCCTCTTGCCACGCCCCTGACGTTTTGTGAGCCGTCAGGGGTGAAGCTCGGCCACACCACCTTCGAGCGCGTGAAGCGCCGCCACTTCGTCGCTCGTGAGCGCCCGGTCGAACAGCGCGAGATCGTCGTAGAGTCCGACGTAGCTGAGGCCGAGCCGTATGGATCCAGGTGAGTCCCACGTGAACGGCTCGGCGATGTCCTCTCGCACCTCCGGCAGTGGCGCCCCGTCGAGATAGAGGCGCGCGCGCCCCGCGCCGCTGCCCAGACCTGAGAAGGTGATCACGATGTGCGTCCAGGCGTCTCGGCTGAAGGGCGGTGAATCGGAGACGATGAGACGCGAGCCGAAGGCCGGGAACTCGTCTGGCGGCTGCTCGTCGGGATTCCACGCATGGAGGTCGCCGAAGACCCCGAGGCGAAACTGGCGCGGGTTTTCCTTCGTGAAATCGACCCACACCGCCGCATCGTTGTAGCCGGAGTCCGTGAGCTGGATGGGGTCGCAGTAGCCCGGCTCGAGGTCGACCGAGGGATCGAGCTTCAGCCAGAAGGAAGCGGTACCGGACCAGTCGGCCGGGTCGTAGGCGACGTTGTCGGCGGCAGAGTAGAAGATCGCGTGCCCGTTCTTCTTCGTGAAGTCCAGCGCGCCGCCGAACCGCCCCACACCCTCCACGAGCTGGACGTCGGGGTTGCCGATCCCCGGCTTGGCATCCTCGAGGGCGTCGTAGGAGGGCGCGGTGTAGATCGCTCCGTCGCCCCGGGCGAAGTCGGCGTCTGGTCCGTTGTCGAACGAGGCGTGGAAGGACAGTGCGTCCCGCAGCGACGTTCGGCTGGAGGCCGCGGGAGCCTCGGAGGCTCTTGAGCCCGACGGCGTCTCGGGCGATGGAGTGCAGCCGACCAGCAGGCCGGCGAGAGCAGCGTTGAGAGCGAGAGAAAAGCGACCACCAACCATGTCGAGACCTCCTTGGTCGTCTGGTCGCGGAGACTACCACGCCACGAGACGATCCCGCCGCCCCGGTGCGGGGTGTACCATGCGGGATCGGTCGGCCGGGCTCCTGGCCCTTGCCGGCCCTCTTCAAGCACAGGGAGGATCGCGTGGTGAAACGCCTGAGGGTCCTGACACTCGTGACGCTCGCTCTGCTCGGTGGCGGTGTCGCTCACACCGAAGAGGCGGATCCTCCAAAACGGTGGGAGGCGTTCGCTCTCGAGGATTTGCGCCAGCAGCGGGAGGAGTCGTCCAGGCCCTGGCTCGCCTTCCTGAAGGTGCCGGCCTTGAGCACCGGTCTCTACGTGCTGCCGGCGGGAGGGCAGGACGGCCAGTCGCCGCACGAGCGCGACGAGGTCTACTACGTCGTCGCCGGCCGCGCCGTCCTCGAGGTCGACGGCGAGCGCCAGCCGGTCAGGCCCGGCTCCGTCGTGTACGTGAAGGCGGAAGTCGATCACCGGTTCGTCGAGATCGAAGAGGATCTCGAGGTCATCGTCTTCTTCTCGGCGCCTCCGGCCGGCGGTTCTTCCGACGAATGAGTGAGGGGGTAGCGAGATGTCTCCTGCGCTGAAGGCCCACTTCTCCGAGTACGGGTCGTTTCACGTCACGCGAGGCAACCAGGCGTGCCACTACGTCGGCATTCCCCTGATCGTCCTCACGCTGTTCAGCTTCCTGACCCGGGTGGAGTTGTTCCAGGTCGGCGGGCTGAATGTGACCCTCGCCGAAGTGGTCATGGTCACTGTCGTGGCGTACTACCTGAGGCTCGACGTCTCGCTCGGGCTCCTCATGCTCGTAGTCTTCGCGGTGCTGAACGTCGCCGGACGTCCGATCCCCCTGGGGTGGGCCGCGGCCCTGTTCGTGCTGGGCTGGGTGTTCCAGTTCCTCGGACACTCGATCTACGAGAAGCGCTCTCCGGCGTTCTACAAGAACCCCCTGCACCTCCTGGTGGGCCCGCTCTGGATCACCGCCAAGGCCGTCGGCCGGGCCTAGGAGCCCTTCCTACGCCCGTGGTGCCCTCACCTCGTTGGGCGTCGCACGGCTCCACAGCCGGTCCCACGCACGCTCGTCATCCCACTCGGGTGTGGGCGCGAAGTACTCCTTCTCGGGGTCGTCCAGCCCTGACTTGATGGCCTCCTCGTTCAGCTCGATGCCCAGGCCCGGTGAGTTGGGCACGGGGATGAAGCCCTCCTCGTCCATGATGGGCTTCGGGACCCCGGTCACGAGCTGGTCGTACCATTTGTCGTCGACGTTGTGGTGCTCCATGACCAGGAAGTTCTCGGTCGCCGCCGCGCAGTGAACGCTCGCGAAGAGCGTCACGGGGTTGCCTGCCATGTGGAGCGCCATGCCGATGCCGTGCTCCATCGCCAGGTCGCCGATCTTCTTCGTCTCCAGGAGGCCTCCGGAAGTCGCGAGGTCGGGATGGCAGATGGCAATCGCCTTCTTTTCGAAGAGGTCCTGAAAGCCCTCCTTGAGGTAGATGTCCTCGCCGGTGAGGATCGGGGTCGTGCAGGAGCTCTTGAGACGGACGTACTGGTCGGTGTACTGCCACGGCACCATGTCCTCGAGCCACGCCAGGTTGAACGGGTCGAGGGCCTGGGCGAGCTTGATGCCGTCTTCGATGCCAAAGTGGCCGTAGTGATCGGTGGCGATCGGGATCTCCCAGCCCACGATGTCGCGGACCGTGGCGGTGTACTCCTGCATGACCTTCAGGCCCCGCTCGGTAATGCGGATCCCGGTGAAGGGGTGGGCGAGCCGGGAGAAGTCGCTGCCCGAGTACTGATCGAACGGGTCGACACCCTGGCCCTTTGGCCAGCTGAGCCCCCCCTCCACGTCTTTGAGCTGCCTGATGCTGATGTCCATCTTGAGGAACGTGAACCCGCGCTCCATCCGGGCCTTGAGCCTGTTCCCCATCCTCACCGGGTCGAGGTCCGAGGGCGTATCGGCGTAGACGCGGATCTTGTCCCGGAACCGGCCGCCCAGCATCTGCCAGCACGGGACTCCCCAGGCCTTCCCCGCGATGTCCCAGCAGGCCTCTTCGATCGAGACGACCCCCCCGGCCTGCCGCGCGTGGTGGCCGAACTGCTTGAGCTTGCGGAAGATCCTGTCCACGTTGCACGGGTTCTCGCCGAGGATCCGGCTCTTGAGCATGAGGGCGGAGGTCGGGCTCCCCCCGTCGCGGACCTCGCCGTAGCCGTACAGGCCCTGATTCGTGTCGATGCGGATGATCCAGCGCCGGTGGACGCCGACGACCCGCAGGTCGGTGATCTCGAGCTGCGACGGCTCGGAGTTGGTGTTGACCCGGCCGCGCACGGCCTCGGCGTCCGCCTCGGTGGCGAGACCGCCCAGGCCGGCGGCAGCACCCAGCCCGAGGCCCTTCAGGGCGTGGCGTCGATCCATGAGAGCTCCTTTCGGGTCGCCGATACGGGTTCGGCCACCGCAGAGAGTCGCGCGACGCCGGCCCAGGCCCGGCGTCGCCGCGTGCACGATACTATCGTGTCCGATGCCATGACCGATCTGGCGCGACTCTCCCCGAACCAGCTCCGCGACCTCCTCGTCGACGAGGGGATTCGCCGGTTCTTTCTCGTCTGGGACGAAGACGAGAAGGTGGTGCGAGCGTCCCACCCCCGCCTCGAGCCCCTGGCTCGGCTGCTGGGCGACGACCGCCGGGACTTCGACCGACACGAGGGTGTCTTCGTCCAGGTGGCGCCCGAGACGGGTGTCCTGCAGGGGGCGTTCATCCATCGCACCTGCCGGGGCCAGGCCGCAGGAGGCGTCCGCTTCTGGAGGTACGACACCGTCGAGGAATACCTCCGCGACGGCCTGCGCCTGGCCCGGGGCATGACACAAAAGAACGCCCTGGCCGGGCTGTGGTGGGGAGGGGGCAAGGGCGTCATGGCGGCGGGCACCGCGGGAGACGAAGGGGGGCCCGGCGTCCGCAGGAGGATCTACCAGGAGTACGGCAGCTTCTTGACGTCGCTCAGAGGGTGCTATGTCACCGCCGCGGACGTCGGAACCTCGGTCGAGGACATGGCGGCGGTCTTCTCGAAGACACGCTTCACCACATGCATCCCGCCCGAGCTCGGAGGCAGCGGCAACCCCTCCTCACCCACCGCGCTGGGTGTCGTCCGGGGAATGGAGGCGGCGCTCGCCTTCCTCGAGATGGGCGATCTCGGAGGGAAGACCGTCGCCATCCAGGGGCTCGGTCACGTGGGCGAGCCTCTCGTCCGGCTCCTTCACGAGCGCGGGATCGGCCGGATCGTCGGCTCGGACATCGATCCTGGCCGAGAAGCAGCTCTTCGGGAGCGCTTTCCAGACCTGGACCTGACCGTTCGGATCGTCGAGAGGGGAGACAACACCCTGCTCGGCGAGGAAGCGGAAATCCTGTCCCCGTGCGCCACCGGCGCCATCCTCGGTCCCGAGACCATTCCGCGCATCCGTGCCCGGATCGTGTGCGGGGCCGCGAACAACCAGCTCGAGGACCCGGAGCGCGACGACGCCCGGCTTCAGGACGCCGGGGTCCTCTATATGCCCGACTTCCTCGTGAACCGCATGGGCATCGTCAGCTGCGCCGACGAGGCCTCCGGCTCCTTCGACGGCGACCCGGCCCTCGAGGAGCACCTGGGAGACCGCTGGGACAACAGCGTCTATCGGCTGTCCCTTTTCGTGCTGGAGGAGGCGAGGCGCACGGGGAAGACCCCGGCCCGGGTGGCGCTGGAGCTGGCGGAGGAGCGGTCGTTCGAGGTGCACCCGATCCAGGGCCACCGCGGAGCCCGGATCATCCGCTCTCTGGTGAGCTCCGGCTGGGCTACCGGCTGCTGAGCCGGCTCAGGCGTCCTGGGCCGCGGGGCTCGGCTCGAACCCCTCTTCGGCGTGCAGCGCTCTCTCCTCGGCCGTGATCTCCCGGGTCAGGTACGAGTAGATCGCCGGCACGACGTAGAGGGTCATCCCGGTGCCGAGCAGGAGCCCGCCGATGATCGCCACCCCCATCGGGACCCGGCTCTCGGCGCCGGCCCCCAGGGCGAGGGCGATGGGAAGGATTCCGAGGACGGTCGACAGCGTCGTCATCAGGACGGGCCGGAAGCGTGCCGTCGCTCCCTCGACCGTGGCCTCGAGGACGCTCAGCCCCTGCTCCTTGCGCTGGTTGGCGAACTCCACGATCAGGATCCCGTTCTTGGTGACGAGCCCGATGAGCATGATCATCCCGATCTGGCTGAAGACGTTGAGGGTGAGGTGGAAGTACCACAGCGAGAAGAGTGCCCCGGCCAGAGCCAGGGGGACCGCGAGCATGATGGTGAAGGGGTCGCGGAAGCTCTCGAACTGCGCGGCAAGCGTCAGGTAGACGAGGGCCAGGGCCAGGAGGAACACGAACACCAGGCTCCTGGAGCTCTCGGCAAAGTCCCGCGCCTGGCCGGTGAGAGCGGTGGAGAAGCTGTCGTCCAGCACCCGCTCGGCGATCTCCTCCATCGCCACGATCCCGTCGGCGATCGTGTGCCCCGGGCTCAGGTCGGCCGATACGGTCGCCGAGACGTAGCGGTCGTAGCGGAACACCTGCGGAGGCCGACTCTCTTCGGAGACGGTCACGAGCTTGTCGAGGAGGACCGGTGCCCCGCTACGGGCAGGCACATAGAGGTTCTTGAGGTCGAGGGTGTCGTCGCGGTTCGCGCGTTCGACCTGCCCGATCACCTCGTACTGCTTGCCGTCCATCACGAAGAAGCCCAGCCGCTGCTCCGAGAGGGTGAGCTGGATCGTCTCCGCGATGTCGAGGGCCGAGATGCCCAGGTCCTGAGCCCGATCCCGGTCGATCGTGACCCGAAGCTCCGGCTTGTCGAAGACGAGATTCACGTCGACAGCCGAAAACACGGAGTGGCTCTCCGCTTCCGCGACGAAGGCGGGCATCACCTCCTGCAGCTTCGGGAGACTCGGCGCCTGGAGCACGAACTGCACGGGCAACCCCCGTCGCCGTCCGACGGCGATCGTCGGCGCC
>CAXMOH010000004.1:0-4423 GCA_964194855.1 uncultured Hyphomicrobium sp. | reverse complement strand
AGTCCCCAGGCTGGTATTGGATGTTCAGGTCGACGTTGACGGGCTCCTCGAGGAACTCACCGTAGCCCCCTTTCACCGTGCCGGCGCCCAGGCTCGAACCGAGCACCCAATTCCCGGGGTCCGTGAGCTTGAAGGGCTCCTCCTGGTCCTGTGCGAGGAGCAGGCCCGGGGCCAGCATGAAGACGACCATCGCGATCTTGGCCGGAAATCGACTTAGCCAGTCGGTCATGAGCAGAAAATCCTCCGATAGGTCCCGTCGGAATGATCACCCACCGGGACATCCCGGTGTTTGTCATCCCACGCCAAAATCGTCTCCAAGCCGGCGTACGAGGGGTCGTTGGTTTCGTGACAGGAGTATATTCCAAGCCTCCGTACGGCGGTATGTGACGCCCACCACGGGCTCCGGAAGAAGGTCACCAGGCCGCGGTCTTGACGGCATGCTAGGCTGAGTCCCCTTCCCAGGAGGTCTTCATGTCGGGACCCGGGGCCCGCCCGCGGGACGTGGGATCGTCTCTTCCGGTCGCAGCGCTGGTCGCCGGGTTGGTGTTCGTCCTGGTTCTGATCAGTGGCTTCGGCCTCTGGGGGTCCCTCCGACGGTCCGGGAGACCGCGGACCCTCGTCCTGGCCACCGGCCCCGAGGGGGGCGCGTATCACTCTCTAGGCGTGGCCCTGGCTCCCCTGATCGAAGAGAGGGGCCTGGCGAAAGAGGTCCATGTCCAGGCGACCGAGGGAAGCGGTGAGAACATGCGCCTGCTGGACTCGGGTGCGGCGGACCTGGCAATCGTGCAGAGCGACTCGGAGGTGGTCGAGTCGGTCCGTCTGGTCGCGACGCTCTTCAACGAGGCTCTCCACATCCTGGTCACCCCGGATCTGGCCAGTCGAGCCTCCGGGATTGTCGACATCGACGGGCGGCGGGTCTCGCTGGGCGAGTCCACCAGCGGGACCCGGCAGGTGGCGGCGAGGGTGCTCGCCCACTTCGACGTGGAACCGTCCGAGGACCTGCACCTCCCCCCTGCCGAGGCGCTCGCGGGCCTGGAAGCCGGCCGCATCGACGCCGTCTGCCTGCTCACGGCGGTGCCTTCCGTCGGGATCTCGGCGGCGGTCGATGGCGGGGGGGCCCGTTTCCTGAGCCTCGGCAATGCGCAGGAGCTGGGAGCCGAAGCGGACGGCCTGGCGTTGGTCTTCCCCCAGCTCCACACCACCATCATCCCCAGGGGCACCTACGGCCGACTGCCCGTCGATCCCGTGAAGACCGTGGGCGTCCGGGCCCAGCTGGTAGGACGAGCCGAGCTCGACGACGCTCTCGTTCACGAGCTGCTGGGCGTGGTCTTTGCCCAGCGCTACCGCCTCAACGACACGCCCCACGAGCTCTCCTTCGGAGACCACCTGCGGGAGACCTACGTGCCCGGGGCGGCGAGGCTCCCCTACCACCCGGGAGCGGCGGCCTACTACGAGAGGTTCCGACCCTCGTTCGTCGTCGAGTATGCCGAGCCCATGAGCCTGGCCCTGACGCTCCTCATTGGCGTGTGGTCCGGGTCGGTGGCCCTCAGGCAGTGGGTTCGTCGCCGCCGAAAGAATCGCGTGGACCTCTACTACATCGAGGTGGTGAAGGGAGCGCCGAACCTGTCCGCCGCTGGGCCCGAGGAGCTGATGGAGCGTCGAGAGCAACTGATTCGGGTGCGGGAACGGGCTTTCATCGACCTGGTGGCCGAGCGCCTGGAGGCCGACGAGTCCTTCGTCATCCTCCAGAACCACATCGACAGCGAGCTCGCCTCGATCCAGAGGCGTCTCGCCCGATCCGCCCCCGTCGATCCCGAAGCGGGCTGAGGCCCCTGGAGCGGCTCGTCTACTGCGAGCCGGCCGCCGCCCGCTCGGCGCGGAGGGCCCGCTTGCGCGTGTATCCCAGGTCCCAGGTCAGGAACACCCGGACTTCCGGGACGCGCTGAGTCGTGTCTTCCAGCTCGGGCAGGGAATACCGGCTGTCGCGATAGAAGATCCGGGCGTCGCCGCCAATACCCCACGACTCGCCGATGGGTATGAGAAGACGGAGCCCGAAACGGTGGACCTGATGGTCGGCGTCGGAGCCCAGGAGGTCCGGGTCTTCGGGGTTGTAGATCGAGCCGTTCCGGACGTTGATGTACGTATACCGATAGGAGAACCCGAGCCACGGGCGGCCCTTGTGGCCGACGATGCCCTCGAAGCCGGCACCGATCCCCGGGCCGTAGTCGTACTCCCGAAACCGCTCCTGGTTGGCGACATCCGCCAGGAACGAGTAGTCGGAGTTGACGGCGGCCATCGGCGACAGGTAGCCGGTGAGCCGCGTCACGAGGCGGGTCCCCGAAACGTCACCAAAACCCGAGAAGAGCGAGCCCCCGAAAAACTGTCCCCCGAACTCGTAGGCCTCGTTGTCGACGTAGTCGAAGTCCTGGGTGATGGCGAAGACATGCCTGGGGTTTTCCTTATCCGCTCCGAGCTTCCAGGATGCGAGGTCGCCCCGAATCGACAGCCGGCCCACCCGCGTCTTCTCACCGAAGTTGAACTGTATGCTCGTGTCGAATCGGTCGAAGGGCTTCCTCCGCTCGTTCTTGAAGGGGCTGCCGTACTGGAGCCCGACTTCGAAGACGCCGTAGTAGTTCGTGTTGTTCGTGATGGACTCGCCCTCGCCGATAACGCGAGCTCCGGCGTGCAGCTGCAGGCCCAGGGAGGGGGGCCTCCAGTCGTAGGGGTCCTCGGGGTTGCCCTGCACCCGCGTCGCCCGACCGGAGACGAAGCGGTTGAAGGTCCGGACGGGGTTGATCGGTCCCGCAGCGATCTCGCGGAGGATGCGACTCCCGCCGGTTTTCGTGTTGTCGAGGATGAGCGAGGAGATCCGGTACGCCCACTCACCGCGAGCCATGCCGCCGATGCCGGTGCTGATCATGTCGTTCCACGACATGGGGTGGGTCTCGCCGCAGCACTCCCAGACGAAGGCACCGGCGTTCGCCATGAGCGAAGCCTGCCAGAAGCCCAGGCCGTTGGCTCGCGCGGAGTTGAAGTAGGTCGAGCCGTTGAAGGGATGGATGAGCTGGTTCGTCGCGAACTCGTTGTCGTCGAAGGTCCAGCCCGTCCGGAAGTTCTCGTACCAGCTGCGGGGGCTGATCTGGTTGAAGTTCGCGAAGCGTACGTACTCGTTGAACATCGACGCCCCGAAGTTGATGGCCAACATCTCGCCCGTGGCCCAGCCCCAGCTGCGGGAGACGCCCCACGCGTCGCGGTACTTGTCCGCCGGAGGCAGGGCAAGGAGAGTCCCCGTCGCCGAGTCGGTGCGTTGCTCACGCATCTCCGGAATGCCCGTCGCCAGCGGGCGCCACAGAAGCCCGACTCGAAGGCCGTATTCCTGGCCGGAGTTGACGAACTCGTTTTCGCTCAGGGGCGGGTCCGGCGGACCGTTGTGCTCCGGCCTGAGGCTGTAGTCGCTGGTCCGATAGCCCGTGTACCAGGCCGAGACGTCGAGGGCCAGCTCCTTCGTCAGCTCGATCTCCACCCCGGGCTGGAAGGTGAAGCTCAGGCCGTTGGCGGCCTTCGTGGGACTATCGCCGGGCTCGAGGTTCTCGGGATCGTCGAACCAGAAGAGCTCACTTCGGGGGTGGACCCGGGCGATGCCGATCCGGGCCTGGAGATAGGGACGCACCTTGCCGGAGTGGTTGAAGACCCTCGTCGCCATGAAATAGGTGTCGAAGCGGGCCCATTCCAGCTGGTCGTCGTGAGGCGCCTTCATGGCCATCGAACCAAACTCGACCCCGGCGCCGAAGCGCCAGGAATCGCCGCGTCCGTACGAGAGGTTGAGGTTGAAGTTGACGGGTTTCTCGAGGAACTCGCCGTAGCCTCCGGACGCTGTGCCGGTGCCGAGGCTCGAGCCGATCACGAAATTCCCCCGGTGTGTGTAGTCGGGCTTCTGCTCCTGAGCCAGGAGCAGCCCCGGCACCATCAGGAACGCGGCCATGGCGGCCACGGCGGGAAGCTGACGAAGCCGATCGATCATGGGATCCAGAGCCTCCGATCTGTTCCGATAGGATGACGGCTCGACGGGGCGTTTGTCATCACGCGCCAGCGTCTCCTCCGACCGCCAAGCTGAACGCTCTTCCAATTTGACCGCGAGTATATTCCAGTCTCAGTTCGTTTTCGTGAGCCGCCGTACGTCCCTCGCCGGAGGCCTTCGAATCCCCTTGTGCCTTTCGACTACAGTGCCAGCCGGGCCCGAAGCGCGAAGGCCCAGGTCCGATCCAGGCTCGTGTCGAGCGCGGGGTTCACCAGGAGCTGCAGGTCTGGCGTAATGGCGAACCGCGGCGTGAGCTGCCACCGGTAGTAGACCTCGGCAGTGTACTGGTCCCGCAGACCAGAACCGAAGGTGTTCTCGTTGGGCTCGCCCCAGTTGAAGCCGACA
>CAXMOH010000003.1:0-9294 GCA_964194855.1 uncultured Hyphomicrobium sp. | reverse complement strand
ATGGCTCGTGCTGGCAGGCGTCCGGGCTGCAGCCGGCGATTCTCCCGCCGCCGCGGCTCTCGCCCAACACGCCGTGGCCCTCGATCCCCAGCGGCAGGCTCTCCGGGATGCGGCACGCACCCTGGAGCGGTGATCCGGGGGGATCGTTCGTTCGGCTTGACCGCGAGAGGTGGGTCGCGCTAGCTTGAGGCCGCTTCGACATGACCGGTGGGAAAGGCGGATGGCGATCCCTCACGGCCCTCTTCCGCGGCCGCGAAGAAGAGGCGCGCCCGGCTGACGTCGCCGAGGAGAAGGCCCCCTCGACGGACCGGTCTGCCTCCGCGAAGGACGACTCGCGCGAGAAGGGGAAGAAGGGGAAGAAGAGGGACTCGGGAGGCCCGAAGCAAGCGGGCGCGGACGACAAGGTTGCCACGGGCGCCACCGGGGAGGAGCCGAGCCCGCCGGAGTCTTCGCGGGAAGAGAGGCTCGAGGAAGAGATCCGGACTCTGCGGGGAGAGGTCAAGCGCCTGGAGACGGAGCTCGGGGAGCAGACCGAGGCCCGCTCGAGGATCGAGGCCGAGCTCGAGGCCCTGGGCGATCACGACTCCTTGACCGGAGTATCGAGCGCCCGTCTCTTTGCCGATCGCCTGTCGGTCGCCATCGTTCACGCTCAACGGTACGACGGAAAGCTCGCCGTCGTACGGCTCGGGCTCGACGGCTTCGGGAAGATCAACGACAGGCTCGGCCGGAGCCTCGGAGACGATCTTCTCAAGAGCGTTGCCCACGCCCTCATGAGCGCGCTGCGGCAGGGGGACACCATAGCCCGCTCTGGTGGCGACGTGTTCACGGTCCTGCTCCCTGGCCTGAACCGGGACGAGGACATGACGGTGATCGCCGACAAGCTCAGGCTCGCTCTCCGCAGTCCCTTCTCGATCGGCGGGCACGACCTGCTCGTCACCGCGTGCCTGGGAGTGGCGCTTTTCCCCGACGACGGACCGGATGTCGAGTCGCTCCTCGAGAGTGCTGGCGTGGCACTCAAGAGAGCCAAGGAGCGCGGCGTCGACGCCTGGGACGTGCACTCTCCCCGCTCACGCGCGCTTGCAGCCGACCGACAGGCCAGGGAGGGCGCCCTTCGCAAGGCTCTCGTCCAGAACGAGCTCAAGCTCTACTGGCAGCCGGTGGTGGAGTGCGAGACCGGGGCGATCGTCGGCGTCGAGGCCCTCCTGCGGTGGGCAGACCCCCGCGGTGTGGTGCCCGCCGCCGACTTCATCTCCCTGGCGGACGTCAGCGGCCTCGCCGTTCCCCTGGGACACTGGACTCTCCGGGCGGCTTGTCAGCAGGGATTCAAGTGGCACGAGGCCGGGCACGAAGGCCTCGTCATCTCGGTCAACGTCTCGGAGAAGCAGATCCAACACCCGGCCGTCGTCAAGCTCGTCCGGCGCGTGCTCGACGAGACCAGGCTTCCGCCGTCGTGCCTGGAGCTGGAGGTGTCGGAGAAGGAGCTTCTGCGCAACCCGGAGCGCGCGATCGAGCGCCTGACCCAGCTGCGTGAGCTCGGCCTCCGGGTGGCCCTCGATGACTTCGGGACCGGCGAGAGTCGTCTGGGCCTGCTCTATCGGTATCCCCTCGACACGTTGAAGATCGGCCGCTCGGTGGTGTCCGAGGCTCCCACGAGCCACGATCACGAAGCCGTCATCAAGGCGGCGGTGGCCCTGGCCAACTCCCGCAAGCTCCGCGTCGTGGCTGAGGGGGTGGAGACCGAGGCGCAGCGGATCCTTCTCGGGCGCTGGCAGTGCCACCGGATGCAGGGTCAGCTCTGTGGCCCTCCTTCGACGGCGAGCGACATGGAGCGGCTGCTGCTGCGGCAGCGCAAGGCGGCAGGTGTCCTCTCGGATGGGGGAGCCCAGGGAGTGCGCCGGCTGCTTTGACAGGCCGACCCTTGCCCCCGGGCGCATACTTGGAGAGTGGGTGAAAAGGTGAGCCGGGGTGTGCCCTCGTGAGCGACGAGGCGCCCAGGAAGAGCACGGACGCGACTGCCGACCAGGGGGGGGGGTACCTCGAGACGATGGCGGAGGCGGGTCGGCTGCGCCGTATCGTCATTCACACGTTGCCCTTTCGTGTCGGTCGCCGCCAGGGGCTCGAGCTCACCCTTCCTGCCGACGCCGTCTCGAAGAGCCACGCCGAGATCTATGGCGCGGGATCGGGCCTGGGCCTCCGGGACCTGGGCAGCAAGAACGGGACCTTCGTCAACCGCAGGCGGATCGAGGGGGCCGCGCTCCACGAGGGAGACATCCTCCACTTCGCCGATTTCGAGTTCCGGGTGGGCCGGATCGACGAGTCTGAGACCGGTCCGATGGCGGTTTACGAGGAGCGACGCACGACCGTCGTGCCCGCGAAACGCGAGCTGTCCCACCACTTCGAGAAGGGCACCCGCGAGCTGCGCGAGCTGCTCCGCGACAAGCTCGTGACCATGGTGTTCCAGCCCATCGTCCTGCTCCCCCTGGGCACGGTGGCCGCGTACGAGGCGCTCGGGCGAGGCCGTCATCCTGCGCTGCCCGAGAGCCCTCTCGACCTCTTCCGCATCGCCGAGGACATTGGCGCCGAGGCCGAGCTCAGCCGGCTCTTCCGGCGCACGGCCGTCGAGCTCGCCGCCGAGCGCGACGACCTGCCGACGATCTTCCTCAACACCCATCCGATCGAGCTCGAGCGTCCGGGCCTCCTCGAGTCTCTCGAAGAGCTGCGAAAGATGGCCCCACAGCTCGATCTCGCCCTCGAGATCCACGAGAGCGTCCTGACGCGCCCCGAGGCCATCGCCGAGCTGCGAGCGCTGCTCCTCGAACGCAACATCGCCCTGGCCTACGACGACTTCGGCGCCGGCCGGTCGCGCCTCCTCGAGCTCGCCGAGGCCCCGCCCCACTACTTGAAGTTCGACCGCAGCTTCATCTCCGACCTCGATCCGGTTTCCAACGCCGGGAAGATGCTGAGGTCGCTCCTGTCCCTGGCCAACGAGCTCCTGGTCAAGACCGTTGCCGAGGGCGTCGAGACCCCCGCCGAAGCCGCCGCCTGCTCCGACCTCGGTTTCACCCACGCCCAGGGCTTCAACATCGGCCGCCCCCGCCCCCTCGAGTAGAGCTAGTTCAGGAAGAACTGGAGACAGCGCACCAGCGTTTCTTTCAGCTCGCGACGGTTCACCACCATGTCGAGCATGCCGTGCTCGAGCAGGAACTCCGAGCGCTGGAATCCCGGGGGCAGCTTCTGCCGTATTGTCTGCTCGATGACCCGCGGTCCGGCGAACCCGATGAGCGCCTGCGGCTCGGCGATGTTGAGATCGCCCAGCATGGCGTACGAGGCGGTGACGCCTCCGGTCGTGGGGTCCGTGAGGACGCTCAGGAAGGCCAGTCGTTCCTCGTGCATCTTCGCCAGCGCGGCCGAGATCTTGGCCATCTGCATGAGCGAGAGCGTGCCTTCCATCATGCGGGCGCCACCCGAGCAGGAGACGACGACCAGGGGCAGCCGCTCTTCGACTGCCCGCTCGATGCAGCGGGTCACCTTCTCGCCGACGACGACGCCCATGGATCCGCCGATGAAGGCGTACTCCATGGCCCCGATGACCGTCCTTCGCCCACCCATCTCGCCGACGGCGGAAACGACGGCATCATAGGAGTCGGTCTTGGCCTTGCCCGCGCGCAGCCTGTCCGCGTAGGGCCGCTTGTCGCTGAACTCGAGCGGGTCGGAGCTCGCCAGGCCGCGATCGAACTCCTCCCAGGCCCCGTCGAAGAGCATGTCCAGCCGCTCGCGCGCTCCGATGCGAAAGTGGAAGGCGCATTTCGGGCAAACCGACAGGTTCTTGAGGACGTCCTTGCGGTAGAGGATCTCCTTGCAGCTGCCGCACTTCACCCACAGCCCTTCGGGCACACGGCTCTCCGCCGGGCGGGGTGCGAGCGAGGGGGATTGACGTCGGAACCAGGCCAAGGCGCTATTCCTTCTGATCCTCCGCGTCCTCCGCGTCCTCCGCCGGGCCAAGGTCGTTCTCGATCCCGAGCATCCGGCACGCCCCGTCGTAGATCTGGCGGGCCGCGTTCTTCCGGGCCTGGAGATCCGCGAGGCGGTCCTTGACCTTGGCCAGCTCCTCCTCGATCTGCTCGTTCAGCTCGTCGATCTGGGTGCGAGTGACATCGAGAGTCTGCTTGTAGATCTTCGTCTGTTCGTCGGTGAGCCCCATGGCCGGCGCCTCCTCAATCGATGCCAAACCGCTTCAGCAGCACGTCCAGCGAGAAGCTGTCCGAGCCGTCGTCGCCTTCCGACTCGTCGACTCCCGCGGCCTCGCTCCCCTCGCGCTCCTCTTTGTCGTACAACAGCTCGAGGAAGCGGGCGAGGTCTCGTGTCGTCACCGGCGGCCGCTCGCGGAGGATCTTCTCGATGCCCCGCTGCATCTGGCCGGCGTCCTGGTACCTCTCCTCCGGGTTGCGGGCCAGCGCCTTCATGATCACACGATCGAGTGCCTCGGGCACACGAGCGTTGACCTCGCGCGGGGGTGTGATGACACACTTGCGGACCAGCTCGAGGATCGTCGCCTCCGAGTCCGCGCCGGCGAAGGGCTTGTGCTCCGAGACCATCTCGTAGAGCACGATGCCCAGAGAGAACACGTCGCTGCGGTGATCGATCGCGCGACCCCAGGCCTGCTCGGGGCTCATGTAGAGGAGCTTCCCGCGGAGCGCTCCACGCTCCGTCTTGGAGGCCTTGGTCGCCGCCTTGGCGATGCCGAAATCGGCGAGCTTCACGTTGCCCTCGAAGGCGATCAGGATGTTCTGGGGACTGACGTCGCGGTGCACGATCTCCATGGGCTGGCCCCGCTCGTCCTTCTTGCGGTGCGCGTACTCGAGGGCGGAGCACACCTGGCTGACGACCCGCAGGCTGAGATCGAGGGGGATACGCAGGCCCTTGTTCCGGGTGCGCTTCACGATGGATCGCAGGTCGTGCCCGTGCACGTACTCCATGGCGATGTAGTAGCTCGTGTCGATCTTTCCCAGGTCGAAGATCTGGACGATGTTCGGGTGGGTGAGGCCGGCCACCATCTTGGCCTCGTCCACGAACATCGTCAGGAACTCCTTGTTCTCGGAGAGGTGCGGGAGGATGCGTTTCAACGCGACGATCTTCTCGAAACCCTCGACCCCGCTGCGCTTGGCCTTGAAGACCTCGGCCATGCCGCCGACGGCGACACGATCGAGAAGGCGATAGGGGCCGAGGGAGTCGTCTCTCCACGACCCGGCCCGACCAGGCGGCGCCGTGTCCTCCAGGATTCTTTGATCCGCTTCGCCGGGCGGCTCGTCGAAGGCGCGCTCGGCGACCGCGGCGAGGTCGACACCCGGCCCCGCGGCGATCTTCGGCGGCGTGATGATGAACTTCGCCCCGGTGTTCTCGTGGGCCGGAGGCCTCCGCGCCTGCTCGTCGTCTTCGACGGGCGCAGCCGGCCGGAACGGGGCCTCCTCGAGGACCGGCGCGTGGGGTGGCTCGACAGCCTCGGGCTCGACGGGGGCCAGGGGCTCCGGTGAGACGGGATCGCTGACCTGGACGCGGACCGGCGTGGTCCGAGTGCTCTTCGTCCCGGTCCCCGGGGGCGGGGGGCCGTCGACCAGGTGTCCGAAGAGATCCTCGGATGTGGCGAGGCCGTCATCCTCCTCGCCCGGCGGCACGGGGGCGTTCTTTGGTTTGCGTTCGTTCATGGCCCAGCCCGCTGTCGCTGTCTCAAACAGGATAGTCAGGCGTCTCCCTTAGGTCAACGAAGAGTGGGACTTACGCTGAGTCACGACGTCGAAACGGGCCCCGGCTGGTTCGCCAGAGTCCGGTCCGGCTCCTGGGGTTGCCGGAGGCCCCGCGAGTCGCCCGCCTCGCGTATCCAACAGAGTTCGCGGAGGATACCACGACGCCGGATGCTATAATCCCGGTCCTCCCCTGGGGGCTGGCAGCCAGCCGGGAGGCCACGAGTTCCGAATGGACCTTCTGTTCAGCCTTCTGGACCACCCGCTCGTGCCCTGGGCCATCGGCCTGGGGGTCGTGTTCTTCATCTACAGGGCCGTCGCTCCCCGTCTCAATCTGAGCGCCCCCGGCGGCAACCTCGGCAACGACCTGGCGGAGAAGGTTCTCGGCTCGCGATGGACGGAGAGAAAGCTCGAGCGCGAGGTGGACCGCCTCAAGAAGCAGGGCAACTACCTCGTGGCCGGCCAGGTCCTGGAGGACGCGAAGCGGACCTCGGAGGCGGCCGAGGTCTATCTCGAGGGCCAGGAGTTCTACGCGGCAGCCGGGATGTACGAGAAGCTGGGCCGGTCCGAGCGAGCGGCCGAGCTCTACCTCCAGGCCGGCGACTACAAGAAGGGGGCGGCGCTTTTCACCTCCGCGGGGAAGCCGGCCCGCGCGGCGGCCCTCTTCCTCGAGAAGGGGAACAATCTCGAGGCGGCCCGCCTGTTCGGGTTGGCAGGAGAGTGGGGAAAGGCGGCCGAGCTGTACGAGAAGGGGGGGTATCCCCTTCGGGCAGCCGAGGGCTGGGCCAAGGTGGGCGAGACCCTGAAGGCCGCCGAGGCCTACGCGAAGCACTTCTCGGAGAACGTCTCCTTCGGCTCGACCTACTCCGCGACCTCGGGTGCCGCGTCCAGGGAGGCCAGGAGCGCGCTCCTCGCCGGGCAGCTGTTCGAGAAAGCGGGGAAGCTCGATCGCGCGGTCGAGATCCTCCGCAAGGGGGGCCATCACCGGGAATGCGCGGGTGCGCTTCTTCGGCTCGGGCAGCCGGCCAAGGCCGCCGAGGCGTTCCTCCGCGCTGAGGACAACGAGCAGGCGGCCATCGCCTACGAGAAGGCAGGCGAAGCGATCCCCGCCGCCAACCTCCGAGGAGAGGTGGCCTTCAAGGCGGATCGCGTTCCCGAAGCCGCGGCCTGGTTCGTCAAGGGGCAGGACTACCTGCGTGCCGCCGAGCTGTACGAGTCCGTGGACCTGTTTGCCGAGGCGGCCGGCGCCTACGAGGCGGGGGAGAGCTGGGCCGCGGCGGGAGGTGTCTACCTGCGGGCCGGGCTGAAGGATCGTGGCGCTGCCGCCTACGAGAAGGGCGGTGAGCACGAGACGGCGGCCAGGCTGTACGAGGAGCTCGGCAACAAGGCGAAGGCCGCGGAGCTTTTCGGTCGCGCCGGGTTCACGTTCAAGAGCGGCGAGGCGGCCGCCGAGGCCGGCGAACGGGAGAAGGCGATTGCGCTTCTCCAGCGCGTTCAGGCCGGAGACGAGAACTACCGGGCGGCGACCGAGCTCCTGGCCCGGCTCTTCATCGACACGGGGATGCCGGCGCTGGCTCAGGAACGTCTCCAGAAGGTCATCGGCGGCGAGCCCGTCTCGGCGGCCAACCTCGACCTCTACTACTGGTTGGCGCGCACTCACGAGTCCACCGGCTCTGCCCAGGAGGCGCTGGCTCTGTACAAGAAGATCCAGGCCGAGGACCTGAGCTACCGGGACGTGCAGGCGCGGGTGAGCCATCTTCAGGGAGGCGCACCTCCGCCCGCGCCCGCCCCCCCGTCCCCTGCACCCGTGGCTCCGCCCCCACCGGTCGCCGCGGGCGCGGCTCCCGCTCCTTCTGCGCCGGCTGGAGCACCGGCGGCGCGCCCTCCGAGATTCGTCCCCAAAGAAGAGATTGGGCGTGGCCCCCTCGGGGTGCTCTATCGGGGTGAGGATGCCGCCGACGGTCGCAGCGTCGTCATCCGGGTCTTGCCACCGGAGATGGTCCGCGACCGGGAGGTGCTCAAGGCCACGGTGGACGACCTCAAGGCCGCCTCCGCGATCTCCCATCCGAACCTGGTGAAGGTCATCGCCTTCATGGAGCTGCGCGGCCAGCGCTGCGTGGTGAGCGAATACGTCCAGGGGAGAGATTTTCGGGAGCTGGTCGACTCCGGCCGCCGCGCCACCTTCCAGCAGGTCCACGCCCTCGGGCGGATTGTCGGGCAGGCGCTCTCGGTCGCCCACGGCAAGGGCCTCGTCCACGGCTCGATCCAGCCATCGAACACCATGGTGGCCTCGGGCGTGATCAAGGTCGCGGACCTCGGCCTGGGTCGCCTGGCCCGCACCCTCGCTCCGAGCCCGAGCTATCGGCCACCGGAGGGGGGCCACGACGCCGGCGCCGACCTCTACGCGCTGGCGGCCGTGATGTACCACCTGCTCACCGGGACGCACCCGAGCTCGCAGCCCCAGGGTGTCGGCCTCCCCCTGCCCTCGCAGCTGGCCCCCGGCGTGCCCGAGTCCATGGACAAGCTGCTTCTACGGGGTCTCCATCCGAGGCCCGATCTTCGGCCGACCGACGCGGAGTGGTTTCTCCGCGAGCTCCGCGAGATGGTGAAGATCGGGTGAGCTGCCCCCTGTGCCGGCAGCGCAAGGGCAAGCGTGCCTGCCCCGCGAAGGGAGCCAGCATCTGCTCCCAATGCTGTGGCACGAAGCGGCTCGTCGAGATCGAGTGCCCGTCCGACTGCGTGTACCTGACGGGGGCCCACGCGCCCGGTTGGGAGGGGCGCGCGGCGGACCGCCAGCGGGACGAGCGGCGCCTGGGTCCCCACGTGGCCCGGCTCACGGAGAGGCAGCTGCACCTCGTGCTCCTGGCCCTGGCCGGCATCAACGGGATCCGGGGCCGCAGGAGCGATCTCGACGACGCGATCCTGCTCGAGGCGGTCGCCGCCCTGCGCAAGACCGTCGAGACGCGCGAAAGGGGAGTTCTCTACGAGCACCCCGCCGTCGACGCTCGAGCGCAGGAGCTCGTCCAGGAGCTCTCCGGAATATTCGAGGCGCGGGACGGCGAGGGAGAAGTTCATCGCCCCTCCGACCGTGACCTCGCAGCAGCCTTGCGCGGGCTCGAAGGAGCCCTCGCGGCCACGGCTGGTGAGAAAGAAGGGCCGCGAGTCTTCCTCGACACCGCGGCCCGGCTGGTGGGACGCCTCGGGGGCACGCCCCCCAATCGTCCTCGCCCCCTGATCGTCGAGCCCTAGAGAAAGAAAGAGCCCCAAGAACAATGAGCTTCGCAGGAGATCTTCACACCTTCGACATCTTCGACCTGCTCGCCTGGATCCAGGGGCGCAGGCGTTCGGGAACCCTCTTGATGACCCGGCTCTCCACGAAGAAGCGCCTGGCGTTCCGCGACGGTTTCCTCGACTGGTCGACCTGCAACGACCCCCGCGAAACGATCGGGCAAGCGCTGGTGCGAGAGAAGCTGATCACCGAAGAGGCACTCTTCACGGCTCTGCTGAAGCAGGAGACGGACCGCCGCCGCCTCGGAGAGATCCTGATCGGCGACGA
>CAXMOH010000002.1:0-4458 GCA_964194855.1 uncultured Hyphomicrobium sp. | reverse complement strand
CCTGCGCCAAATGGGCCACGACCTGCCGACCCGGCTGGCAGCGTCGGGGGAGGCACCTGAACGGAAGTGATCAAGAGAGCGATCACCACGCAGGGGGCCAAACGCCAGAACGACTGCGAGGAGGCGTTCGAAAGGGACTGGACGAACCCTCGGAATGGCTTCGCCGCAACCCAACGCGGGACGAGACGACACGATGCGGGCGTTGACGGGCACGCACGAGAGCGACGACTGTGTCCGCTCAGCCGAGGATGGCGCGAAGGCTGGCTTCGAGCGCCTCTCGATCGGCGCGCCGGAGTGAGCCGAGCTTCTTGATGACGAGTCTCTTTTCGATGGTGGCCAGGACTGGCTTGGCGACCGAGGGGAGGATGAGGCCGGCCTTCTTCCACTCCACAACCTCGAACTCGCCAAGGGCGGGAGTGCCTCGGATGCGGCTCGTCACCGCCATGATGATGATGTCTCGTCGCTGAGTCTGGTAGCCGGCAGAGCTGACGACGATCGCGGGTCGCTTCTTGATGCCGGTCTGGTCGCTGAAGGGGAAGGGACGAGGACGATGTCGCCGAATCTATAGCTGATCGTAAGCGGCATCGTCGGGATTGTCCCAGACCTTGCGGAAGGACTTCTCGGAGAGCTCGGAAGCGGCCTGGGTGAGCCGGCGGTCTTCTCGCTGCTCGAGGAAATCCACGAAATTCTCTACCTCGGAGAGCTTGTCCGGCGGCAAGCGTCGGATCTTGCGAATGAGGACAGTGTCCTTGGTGGCCTGCTTGCTCATGGAGCTATCCTATCAGGTCCGAGCGAACGCACGCCCATGGCTTCAGCCTGCCGAGCTGCGGCGGATGAGGGAGCTGAAACTCATCGGACCTGAAGGGTGTCATTGACTCAGAAATACCCCAGGGCTTTCAGGTCTTCGAGGACCTGGGGGTCGATCTCGTCCGAGAGGTCTTCGCTCCGATGGTCCCGGGAGAGGGCGTCGTACTTCTCCTCGAGCCACGTCTTGAGCCGGTCCTTCTGCGGATTCGGGGCGTGGATCAGGTTGCGGAGCTCGTTGGGGTCGCGCTGGAGGTCGTAGAACTCGTGGGGGGGCATAGGGTTGAGGATGAGCTTGTGAGTGGCGTCCTGGGCCGAGAGCTTCTCTCCGGGATCCCAGCCGATGCCGAGGCGTCTTTCGTCGGGCGGACGTCGCTGCGAGAAGGCGGCGTCGATGCCGAGATCGGCCGAAGGGTTCTCGAGGAGGGGGACGAGAGACACGCCCTCGAGGCGCAGCTCGGAGCGGCTCAGCGGGATGCCCAGAAGCTCGGCCACGGTGGGAAGGATGTCGACGTGGCGCACCAGGCTCGTCACCACGGCGTGGCGCAGACGCTCCGTGTCGCCGTGCAGGATCAGCGGAGCCCGAATCTGCTCCTGGTAGAGGTGTTTCCCGTGGCCCTCGAGGCCGTGGTTGCCGAGGCCCTCGCCGTGGTCCGCGGTGATCACCCGCAGGGTCCTGGAGGCCGGCGCTGCTTCGCCGACGGCCTCGAAGAGGCGTCGGACCTGTCGGTCGACGAACGCGACCTGGGCGTCGTAGCGGTCGATGGCCCCGCTCAGCTCGTCCCGGGGGTAGCCCTGCTCCTGCTGGAGGAAGTAGAGCAGCTCCTTCCCTCGTCGGGCGGAGTCTTCCAGCATGAGCCGGTACTCGGGCTCCGGCATTCGTGTGGTCACGACGTGCTGGTGAGGATCGTAGACGTGCACCCACAATGCGAAGCGGCGTCCCGGGTCCCGTTGACGGAGCCACTCGATGGCCCGATCCACCGTCCCGTCCGCGGTGCGAAAGACCTGGCCGTCCTCCACCTCGGCGTCGAAGGTGTCGAAGCCGGATCGGAGGCCGGCGAGGAATCGCACGGAGACGAACCCGGCGGTCCGGATTCCCGCGTCGGCCGCGACGCTGGCCAGCGCCGGGATCTGTGGGTCGAGCTCCTGGCCGTTGACGAGAACGCGGTGCTGCTCTGGGTAGAGGGCCGTCAGGATCGTGGCGTGGGAGGGGGCCGTGTGGGAGCTGGCCGCGACCGCGTGCCAGAACACGACGCCCTCGCGGCCGAGCTGGTCGAGATACGGGGACGTGGGGCGGGGGTAGCCGTAGGCGCCGAGGTGGTCGGCACGGAGTGTGTCGATGGTGACGAGGACGATGTTGTCGTACGCGGGGGGAGCGGGGCGGCAGCCCGAAAGCATCGCGAGGACCGAGGTGAGTGCGACAGAGGTCGCGATGAAGGAACGTCTCTGGACAGTCATGCCAGGGGCCGTCGTTTTGGACAGTGGTCACACGAGGCTGTGGATACGGATGCTGGCATCGGTATCGGGAGATGCTCCGTCGCGTGACCCAGGGGGGAGCTCCTCAGCATGACGGCGTTGCGTCGCGTCGCGTCGTGCCGCGTGAAGGCTGCCAGGCTCGGGCGAAGCGGCGAACGATCTCCCCGGCGGGCTCGATGCGGTGGATTCCCGAGACGCTCTTGCCGGCCTGCCAGTAGTCCTTGTCGGGGGCGTTTCTGTGCAGACCGCGCTTGAGCTGCCAGAGAGAGCGCAGGGCGTAGAGGGTGCGCATCCAGTGCTTGGTGCGGCGGCCGCGGAGCATCCAGCGGGCGATCGGGCCCGCCTTCGTCCCGAGGCGGCGCACCGAGGGGGTGTCGAGGACGGCGACCGGCACCCCGGTGAGGCGCTCGGTGAGCACGATCGAAGAGTCGTCGGCGTCGACGATCGCCTGCTTGTAGGCGGAGCTGGCCTGGCACTCCTCGGTTGCGATGAAGCGCGTCCCGAGCTGCGCCCCAGCGTAGCCCATGGCGAGAACCCGTGCGAAGTCCCGCTCGTCGCCGATGCCACCGGCGCAGACCAGGGGAAGCTCCAGCGAGGAGAGCTCCTCGAGGAGCGCCTCCGCGGTCCGACCCCCGGCGTGGCCACCCGCACGGTCGTTCACGGCGATGAGCCCGTCGACGCCTGCGTCTCTCCCCTTCTGCCCCCACTTGAGCTCCGTGACGTCGTGATAGACGACCCCGCCCACCGGGTGGACACGGTCCACCACCCACCTGGGGTTGCCCAGGGACGTGACGAAGAAGCGCACTCCCTCTTCCAGGGCGATGTCGATCCAGACTGCCATGCGCTGATGGTAGGCGCGCGAGGACTGCTCGATGAGGGCGTTCATCCCGATGGGCTTCGAGGTGAGGCGGCGCATGAGCCGGACTCCCTCGCGAAAGTCGTGTCCGTGGACCCACGTGAGCGAGATGGGTTGCAGGATGCCCAGGCCTCCCGCCTCGGAGACCGCCGCCACGAGCTCGGGATTGCTGCACGGGTACATGGCCCCACACAGAAGCGGCACCTCGACACCGGCGGCCTCGGTGAGAGGCGTGGACGAGTCGACGGAGCGGGCGCTCACTCGTCGGCGGCGAGGTACGTGTAGCCCTCCAGGGCCTCCAGGTACCTCTTCATGAATCGACCCGACTCCTCCATGGTCAGCCGCTTCTCCCTGAGGGCGACCTCGAGGGCGCGGCGCACCCGGGCCACGAGCCGGTCCTTGCTGTACTGGACGTAGGAGAGCGCCTCGGTGACGGTGTCACCCTCCACCACGTGGTCGACCCGGTAGTCGTCGCCGTCGTGCCTCACGTGCACCGCGTCCGTGTCGCCGAAGAGGTTGTGGAGGTCGCCGAGGATCTCCTGGTAGGCCCCGACGAGGAACGTTGCGATCAGGTACTCCTCGCCGTTCGGGTCGTGAAGCTCCAGGACGTCCTTGACGTCGCGCAGGTCGATGAACTGATCGATCTTGCCGTCGGAGTCGCAGGTCAGGTCCGCGATGATGCCGCGCCTTTGCGGGCGGCGGTCGAGCCGGTGGATGGGCAGCGTGGGGAAGAGCTGCTTGACGGCCCAGTGATCCGGCATGGACTGGAAGATGGAGAGATTGCAGTAGTAGGTGTCGCTGAGCTGGCGCTCGAGGCCCTCGAGCTCATCGGGGACGTAGGAGAGCTCCCGGACGATCTTCAGGATCCTCTCGCAGGTGGCCCAGAAGAGCTCCTCGAGCCGTGCACGGCCCTTGAGGTCCAGCATCCCCAGGTTGAAGGCCGTGATGCCCTCCTCCTTGAGCTGCAGGGCGTCGTGGTAGGCCTCCTGGAAGCTCTTTCGCGAGACCGTCTCGTACGTCTCCGCGAGCTGCCGGATGAGGGGATGCTCGTCGTCGGTGGCCGGCTCCGGGACGTGTCCTCGAATCATCTCGTTGGTAGCGAGAACGTTGTAAACCAGGACGGAGTGGTGCGCCACGATGGCCCGGCCCGACTCGGTGATGATGTGGGGGTGGGGCACGCTGGCGGCGTTGCACGCCTCGGCGATCTGGCTCACCACGTCCGAGGCGTACTCCTGCAGCGTGTAGTTGATCGAGGAGTGGAAGTTGGTGTGGCTGCCGTCGTAGTCGACGCCGAGCCCTCCGCCGCAATCGAGGTAGCGCAT
>CAXMOH010000001.1:0-4623 GCA_964194855.1 uncultured Hyphomicrobium sp. | reverse complement strand
TCGGGCTGCCGGTGGGCCTGTCGTTCATGGGCCTGGCCTGGACCGAGCCCCGGCTGATCGGCCTCACGTACGCCTTCGAGCAGGCGACACGGCACCGCAAGCCGCCAGGGTTCCTTCCGACGGTCGACCTCTCAGCCTAGGAGACCGGGAGACCTGCCCGGGCACACTCGACCGCCTCACGGTCACAGCTGCGCGAACGAACTTCGGGTTGCACGCGCCCAGTATCGTGTACGGACGAAACTCCACGTCGAGCTTGCGGTCGGCGATCCGGGCATCCTGGGTCAATGGTGCGGATGGCCCGCGCACTCGGGAGCGCGAGATCCTCCGGGGCCGGGCGTGTGACGGAGATCCGGTCAATCTACGAGGGGGGCGCGAAGCTCACCTGCGCGTTCGTGCGGTTCGGCTGTCTCTCGAGCTGAAGCGTGTAGAGGATGTCGTCCTCTCTTCTCCGCGAGGACTGCGAGATGATCTGCACGGTGTCGGAGGTGAAGTCCAGAGCCGAGGCACTTCTCACCTTCAGGGTCAACGCTCCGTCTCCGATGGATCCCGGCAGCGCGTCCGTCTCGGAGAAGTCGAGCTCTATCGAGTCCCGGAGGAGCGTCGCCGTCGTACAGACGTTGTGAGCGAGCTGGTGCTGAAAGGAGAAGGAATCGGGCGACAGCAGCATGTCGGCGCGGTCGTTGTAGGGGGCGAGGAGCGCCACCCATGTTTCGACGATCTCCGGGTTTCTCTCCGGGTCGGGATGAAGCAGATTGGGCCAATGCAACCCGCAGGTCGGACCACTCAGCCGGCCGGTCGGCGGCCGGCCGATGACGTCCCAGCTCAGCAGGTCGTCGCCCCGATCGACGGTCAGCACCCCGGCATCGAACCCGAACACGCCGTGCGAGACGGCCCCGGCGTTGACCATGCTCGTGAAAGGGGTGTTGATGTAGGTGACACCCCGCCGTCCGAGCAGCTCCGCCACGCTCACCTCGCGCCCCTCGCTGGGCCCGAACGTGTGGCGAAAGGCGGTGGGCACGAAGGACCGTGGAAAATCGCCCAGCCGATGCTGGTCCATGATCGCCGCGAAGGCATCCAGGAGCCTCTCCACCAGCTCGGGCGGCCGCATTCGGCCGTCGGGGTCGGCCCACTCGGCGCGGGTGAACCGTTCCCCGCTCCAGTGCTCGTGGCCCACGCCGTGAATGGTGCACTCGAAGTGCGTGGGATTGGAGCGAATGACGTCCGCCGCTTCTTCCTGCCAGGGCCCCACCCACCGGCTGTTGTCCCAGCGCTCTCCCATCCAGGTGCTCTCGGGGATCTTCCGCAGGATGTTGGCCTTGTCCCATTCACACAGGATCAGGGCGGCCTGGGGCCTGACGCCGAGGGCGCGGCCCAGCTCCACGATGGCTCGATAGTCGGCGGGCACGTGGTGGCGGTGGATCCCTGTCCGATAGGGCTCCTGCCGCTTGCTGCCGTCTTCGCCGGACCACCAGCCGACGTCGTCGATGACGACCTGAAGGGGCATGGGAATGGCCACGGCGACGCCGTCTCGAGGCAGCGGCTTCTTCTCCTCCGCACGACTCGTGCCGGCGCGCCCCAGCGCCACTCCCGCGCTCATTCGGGTGGCGTCGATCATGAACTCACGGCGATTCACCATGACGGCATCTCCCAATCACTCTCTCTCGCAGTCCGGATGACTCCCGGTGCCGTTCAGATGGTCAGGCCCCGGAAGGCATCGAGGGAGAGAAGGCGGGCCTTCGGCGCCGAGGGGTCGGACATGGGGCGTGATCCTATCAGTCCTCCTCTCTCCGTCGCAGGGCGCGCCGCTCGATGATCTCGTACAGCACCGGGAGGACGATCAGCGTCAGCAGGGTCGCGGTGGTGATCCCGCCGATGACGACGGTGGCGAGCGGCCGCTGGACCTCGGCCCCCGCCCCCTGGGAGAGCGCCATCGGGACGAAGCCGAGGGCTGCCACGAGGGCGGTCATCATGACGGGCTTCAGCCGGGTCGCGGCGCCGCGGAGCGTTGCCGGGCGCAGCTCGAGGTGGCCGACTTCCCGGAGGCGGTTGATGGCCGTGATCATCACGACACCGTTGAGCACGGCCACGCCGAAGAGCGCGATGAAGCCGACTGAGGCGGAGAGGTTGAGGTTGAGGCCGAGGATCCACAGCGCCCCTACGCCTCCCACGAGGGCGAAGGGCACGTTGAGGATGACGAGGAAAGCCTGGCGCACCAGCCCGAAGGTGAGAAAGAGCAGGAGGAAGATGATGGCGAGGGACGCGGGGACGACGACCATGAGCCGCTGGGTCGCCCGCTGCTGGTTCTCGAACTGCCCGCCCCACTCGAGGTAGTAACCAGCGGGCACGCTCACAGCGGACGCCATTCGGCCCTGCGCCTCGGCGACGAAGCTCCCGACGTCTCGCCCGCGAACGTTGGCCTGGACGACCAGCCGTCGCTGGCCGTGCTCGTGGCTCACGGCCTCCGGGCCCTGGACCGTGCGGATGTCGGCGACCGCGGCGAGGGGGACTTTCTCCCCGCCGGGGGCCGTGAGGAGGAGCCTCCCGATGTTCTCGGGGTCGCCGCGCACCTCGTCCGGGAAGCGCACGAGCACTGCGAAGCGGCGCGGACCGTCGAGGATCTCGGTGGCCACCGTTCCCCCGATCGCGGTCTCGACGAGCTCGCGCACGTCGGCGACGTTGAGGCCGTACCGTGCGATCCGTGCCCGGTCGACGTCGATCTGCACCTGCGCGGCCCCGGAGAGCACCTCGACCTGGAGGTCGGCCACTCCCCGGACCTGCTCGAGCTCCACCCGGATGGCCTCCCCCACGCGCTCGAGCGTCGCCGGGTCGGGGCCGAAGACCTTCACCGCGACGTCCGCCTTGATCCCCGAGACCACCTCGTCGAGGCGCATGGCCATGGGCTGGGTGAAGTTGGAGGTGAGGCCGGGCATCTCGGCGAGCGCCGCCGCCAGATGCTCGATGAGCTCCTCCTTCGTCCAGCCGCTCTCCCACTCGTCGAGCGGGTGCAGGTTCACGTAGACGTCGCCCTGGTAGATGCCCATGGCCTCGGTCGCGACGTCGGGACGGCCGATCTTCGTGACGACCTGACGCACCTCGGGAAAGCGGCGGATGATGTGCTCGACGCGGGTGGAGTTCGCGACCGACTCCTCGAGGGAGATCGACGGCAGCATGCGTGTCTCGATGAGGAGCGCCCCCTCGTCGAGCCGCGGCATGAACTCCGTGCCGAGAAGCGGCAGCGAAGCAATCGCCACCGCCACCACGCCCCCGGCCACCGAGAGCGTCCGGACGCGGTGGTTCATCGCGTCCTCGAGGTGGGCGACGTAGTAGCGCCGCAGGCGGAGGAACCAGGCCTGCTCCTGCTCCCCGCCCTCGAGCTTCAGGAAGTAGGAGGAGGCGACGGGGACCCAGGTCAGGGCCAGGACCAGCGCGCCCAGGATGGCCGAGCAGACGGTGATGGCCATGGGCCGGAACATCTTCCCCTCGAGGCCCTCGAGCGTGAAGACGGGGACGTAGACGGCCACTATGATCAGGACCCCGAAGAGGACGGGGCGGGCCACCTCGGTGGCCGCGCTGGTGAAGAAGCGGCGCCGGTGGTGGGCAGGATCCTCCACGAAGTCGGGCTCGCCCGCGGGGTCGTGCTCGGCGCGGCGGCGGATGAAGTTTTCCATCATCACGACGGCGCCGTCGACGATGAGTCCGAAGTCGATGGCGCCCAGCGACATGAGGTTCGCCGAGACGCCGAAGACCCGCATCCCGAGGAAGCCGGCGAGCATGGCGAGGGGAATGACGGAGGCCACGATCAGCGAGGCCCGCACGTCGCGGAGGAAGAAGAACAGAACGGCGATGACGAGAAGCGATCCCTCGATGAGGTTCGTCGCGACGGTGCGGGACGTGCGGTCGATGACCTCGCCCTGGTCGTAAAAGGGCACGATGGTCATGCCAGCGGGGAGTGTCTTCTCGATCGCCTCGATACGCTCCTTGACCCGGGCGGCCACGTCACGGCCGTTCTCGCCCTTGAGCATGATGGCCATTCCGGAAACGGTCTCGCCCTTCCCGTCCCGAGTGACGGCGCCGTTGCGGGGCATGGGCCCCACGCCGATGTCGGCCACGTCGCCGAGGAGGAGGGGGATGCCGTCGACCGAGGCGAGCACGATGCGCTCGAGATCCTCGACCCCCGTGGCGAGCCCGCTGCCGCGCACGGTGAAGCGCTCCGAGCGGTGCTCGACGAAGCCGCCGCCGAAGGAAGCGTTGTTGTCGGCAACCGCTTCCACGACCTGGTGGAGCGAGAGGCCGTAGCGCTCGAGGCGCCGCGGCCGGACGATCACGTGGTACTGCTTGGTGAGCCCGCCCCAGGAGTTGACCTCGGAGACTCCCTTCACCGATCGCAGCCGGGTGCGAATGTCCCAATCGTGCAGGGTCTTCTTGTCCATCGCGTCCGCGTCGCCCTCGATGAGGTACTGGTAGATCTCGCCGAACGCGGTGGCGACCGGCCCGAGGGTGGGCTCGAGGCCGGCGGGGATGTGGCCTCGGACCTCGTCCAGCCGCTCCGAGCCGAGCTGCCTGGAGAAGTAGACGGGCACGCGGTCCTCGAAAACGACGGTGATCATGGAGAGGCCGAACTTC